>NZ_RZSR01000881.1:0-2531 GCF_004023265.1 Mesorhizobium sp. M1A.F.Ca.IN.020.06.1.1 | reverse complement strand
CTATGTCGTTTGGCGGGGCAGACGGGAGTGTTCCCGGGGAGTGCGTTGGATGCTGCGTTTCATCTTTCGGCTGGCGGCCATGGTTGCGTTGTCGATTTCTGTCATCATGGCGGTGATCGACACCACGCGCTCTGTCGCGGCGTCGGCGCTGGTCATGACGCCGCTCAACGCAAGCTGGCTGGCGGTATCGCCCGACACGCGCGCCGCGTTCGAGACCTATGTGCGCGCCAAGGCCAGTCCGCTGGTCTGGGACGGGATCATCGCCTGGGTGCTCGGCCAGCCGGGATTCGCCGTGTTCGCGGTATTGGCGTTCCTGCTCTACGCCCTCGGCTACCGCCGGCGGCGCCACGAACTCGCCCCGACCAACTGACGCTGACTCCGCCCGAAACGGTCGGCCTTCACGCTTTTTCCAACAGGTCAAAATTCCACGTGAATTTTGTTTCGGGCCGTGCCAGATTGGCCGCGAGCGGGAGGGGCATACACTTCCTGCCTGACGTCGCATGCCTGCCGGAGAACCGGGCAGGGTGTGCGGTGCAACGGAAAATAACCGACAGGGTGTGGATCACATGAAACGTATCGTTCTCGGCCTCCTGGCCGCAACCGCAATGGTTCTCCCGGCCTTCGCCGCGGATGTCCAGCCGGCCATCCTCTACGATCTCGGCGGCAAGTTCGACAAATCCTTCAACGAGGCTGCCTATAACGGCGCCGAGAAATTCAAGAAGGAAACCGGCGTCGCTTATGTCGAATTCGAAGTCTCCAACGCTTCGCAGCGCGAGCAGGCGCTGCGCCGCTTCGCCGAGGACGGCCGCAACCCGATCGTGATGGCCGGCTTTGCCTGGGAAGATGCGCTGAAGAAGGTCGCGGCCGAATATACCGACCTCAACTTCGCCATCATCGACGATGCCGTCGACCTGCCCAATGTCCGCTCGCTGGTGTTCAAGGAGAACGAAGGCTCCTACCTCGTCGGCATTCTGGCTGCGATGGCGTCAAAGTCGAAGAAGGTCGGCTTCGTCGGCGGCATGGACATCCCGCTGATCCGCAAGTTCGAATGTGGTTATGTCGGCGGCGCCAAGTCTGCCGGGGCCACCGAGGTCATCCAGAACATGACCGGCGATACCCCGGCCGCCTGGAACGACCCCGCCAAGGGCGGCGAGATCGCCAAGACCCAGATCGATCAGGGCGCGGACGTCGTCTATGCCGCGGCCGGCGGCACCGGCGTCGGCGTGCTGCAGGCGGCCGCGGATGCCGGCAAGCTCGGCATCGGCGTCGACTCCAACCAGAACGGCCTGCAGCCCGGCAAGGTGCTGACCTCGATGCTGAAGCGCGTGGACGTTGCCGTCTACACGGCTTTCATGGACGGCAAGAACGGGACCTTCAAGGGCGGCGTCGAAAATCTCGGCCTGAAGGAAGGCGGTGTCGACTACGCCATGGACGACAACAACAAGGCGCTGGTGACGGACGAGATGAAGGCGGCGGTCGAAAAGGCCAAGGCCGACATTATCGCCGGCAAGGTCCAGGTGCACGATTACACCACCGACAACAACTGCCCATATTGATCGGCAACTGAACGAGGCTTCTTAGACCGCCGGGCTTTTTGCCCGGCGGTTTGTTTTTGGGACCAGCATCATGCAACCGATTATCGAAGCCATGAGGGAGCGCGATGTCGAGACGATCGCCAAGCTGCGCCTGGCCGCCTTCTTTGAAGGCACAGGGCGGACGCTCGCAGAGGATATTGCGGGACTTCGCGGGCTGATCGCAGGCGACGGGTTCGAGGCGGCTGTCGTCGCCCGCCTCGGCGGCTCGCCGATCGGAAGTTGCCTCTTCGTCCGCAACGAGATCGACCCGGCGCATGATCTGACGCCGTGGCTCGCCGGGCTTGTTGTTGACGAGGCGTATCGAGGGCAGGGCGTTGGCACGGCGCTGGTCAGGGCCATAGAAGGCCACGCCGCGTCGGCCGGCGTTAACCGGCTCTATCTCTACACCTGGCAGGCACGACCGTTCTACGAAGCGCTTGGCTGGACTGCGGCGGAAGCTTTCGAGCAGGAGGGCGAGCCGATGCTTTTGATGTCGTGCGCCCTATAGCGTGCCGGCGAGATAGCCCAGCGCGAAGGCGGCCGCCAGGGCGAGCGCGATAGCCAGGCCGAGCCGGCCGCCAAGAGAATGCAGGCCGACGCCATAAGGCTTGCGCTCGATCTTGTTGATCACGATCGGCTGCGGCTTCGCATCGCCCTTGTCCAGCCCGGCAAACCGCATTTGCGGCAATTCGCCAAGCCGGCGCTGGATAAGCTGCCAGCGCTCATCCGAAGCCGTGGCCGACGCTCCCTGCGGCTCCAAAGCACGCATGCGTTCGGCAAGCCGCAGCACCGCGTCGCGAAAGGCGGGATCGATCTGTAGGTCGCGCTCGGCGCGAGCGCGCTCCCGTTCGTCCATCAGGCCGAAGACATAGTCGCCGGCCCTTGCGATGCGGTCTCCTTCACCGGCCATGACCGTTCTCCTCGAACTCGCTCGCTCCCCCTGCAGGCTCAGTAGTG
>NZ_RZSR01000880.1:0-2535 GCF_004023265.1 Mesorhizobium sp. M1A.F.Ca.IN.020.06.1.1 | reverse complement strand
ACATCGCATCGAGTCGACCTGCCCCTGCCGGGCGTTGGCCGCCAGCACTTCGGTCGGAGAACCGGAACTACGGTGACAGTGCATTATTTCTATGCGACTAACCGAAGGCACCTCAAATGGTTACGAATCGGCTTTGCGGCGTATCATTCTCTGCCTAGGTCAGTGTGCCCACTTCGATCGTCGAACGGCTTGAAGCTAGCCATAGGAAGACCCAGTGCATCGAGAACGTCCAGGATACGCTCCGACATGACGAGTCGCAGATCCGAGGCAATACCGAAGTCGGAGTGGCCGGCCTCTCCCTCTATCTTTAGCCAGACAAGAAGCGGAATCTTAACGTCGGAATAAACGTCACGAAAATTGTCGGAAATTGTGATTTTGACGTCAGCGAATGTCGCACCGGAGAAACCGGCCTGCTGCAACGCGAATTTGGCCTCCTCCGTGATAAGAAAGCAAGGAAAGCTTGCTACGAGAACATCGCCGGGCCAGCCGTCGACTTGAAACACAAGCTTGTTGACGATCGGCGGATGCACACTTACGTCCATCACAGTACCCTCATCCAGTTCGCCAACAACAATCGGCTCTACGTAGAAGTATTGGTGAACCACGTAGTCACCAGCATTTAGGTTAGCGTTCCGACCAAAAAAGGTCTTGCGATAGTTTTTTGATTCCTCCCATCCTACTGCAGCTCCCGCATATTTGACTCGCACCGGATCTCTGGCAAGCATTGCCCCGAGCATTGCATTGTCCAATGCGCGCTTGACCGCGGGACTGGTTGAAATGCAAAGCGAGCAAGCCCTTGTGGCGTCGGAGGGTTTCGGCATCTACCCCGTGAATAAGTGCCTCGCCCACTCGAGAGCTTCTCACCCCACTGTTTCGCGGCCTTACCAGTCCCCTTCAGGCCAAAGGCGGCCAACCGCTCGCCAGGAATGGCTCCGAAGGCATCAAGCAATGCTTCGCTGTAGTTACCCTCCAGCGCCGCATTGCCCGCCTTTTCGAGCGCAAACGACGCCCCCAGCGGGGTGATATCAGGTACCGAAGCGCTGGTCCTCGCCAAGCCCATCTGAGCCCACAAGCTTTTGCGCGAGAAGACGCCATAGGCTCCCTCGCTCAACTGTCTCCCGCGAATACGCCCTAGCCATTCTTGATTTGTGGGGATGTAGTTAGTGAGCTCTGCTTTCGGCCCTGAACGACCTAGGTCGACTGTCTTAGCCAAATCGAAAAGCCCCATGGGGTCGACTATTGCTTCCCGGCGTGTTCGATCGGCTATGCCTTTCTCTGTCTGGGCCGCGCGGCGCGCTGGCTCTCTGGCATGTTCGGCAAGGCAGCGGCGAACAGCCTGTCGAACAGGCCAGTCTTCATTACTCGGCCATTGTGCGGATCGACCTGGCCATACATGGCCTCATGCAGGCCGCTGCCATCGGCCGGCGCGTTCGCCGTCGCCTCGTCTTCGGCCTGCGCGATCTCGCCGTCGAACCGGCGGCGCGCCAGTTCGGCATCGAACGCCTCCTGCTGTTCCTTCATCTGCTGGTAGCGCTCGGCGACGGCGGAGAGGTGATCGCCCAACCCTTGCATGGCGCCGCCGATCGGCGAGCCCTGGGGATATTGCATCCCGTTGCCGGTATCGAGCCGGCGCTGGGCGACGGAAAGAGGAATGATGTGTACCACTCAGGTGTTCCCTGCCCAACTTGCTCTGGAAAAGGGGGAGGCGCCGACGATCACGGCGTTGCCCGACTGCAGGCCGCCGGAACTCGGACTCTTGGTCGGGTCGTAGATTTTGGAGAGGCCGCCGATGAGGCTGCTGCCAGCGTTGAAGATCGAGGCGGTCATCGCCTGCTTGCCTTGGAAGCGCGAGACGGCGGCCTGGGTGTTGAGATTGTTCTGGCGCAGCCGCGAGCCGTACAACATCGCATCGAGGTCGACCTGCCCCTGCCGGGCGTTGGCCGCCAGCACTTCGGTCGGCGAGCCGGCAACGCCGACGCCCGAGGCGCCGGCCTGGGCGCGCGCCTGGGCTTCGAGCAGGTCCTGCTTGTGGCGCTCCTGGCTCCGCTCGAAGGCGGCGCTTTGCGCGTCGGCCTGCGCCTGCTGCTCGTAGGCCTTGGCTTGGTAGTTGGCCAATTGCTGCTGCTGGGCGCCCTGCATCAGGGCGCCGCCGACCGAAATGGCCGTGCCGAGTAGGGCTAATGTGCACATGGTTCAGCCTCGCTTGGGTTTCTTGGTTGCGCCGGCGACGGGCGCGCGGAGCCCCGGACGCGCGTCGAGCGCGCCGCCGGAGCTGATCAGCGAAAGAAGCAGCCGGTCGGCCGCCAGGCCGGCGCGGCTGAGGCGCGATGGCGCCGCCGCGCGCGGACCGGCCATGGCGGCGCGGCGGGCGGCCGCCAGGCTCACCTTCCGGCTCGGCATGCCGGCGGCGTCGAACAGGCCGTTGGCGGTGGCAATCGCCCGCGACAGCGCGTCGGCCCCGAACAGCTCCTCGCGCAGTTCCTCGACCAGCCGGCGGGCGGCGCGCCAGCGCGCGCCGAGCAGTGCCGCCTTGCC
>NZ_RZSR01000879.1:0-2535 GCF_004023265.1 Mesorhizobium sp. M1A.F.Ca.IN.020.06.1.1 | reverse complement strand
CAGCCGAACATGTGGGCAGCGGTGGAGACGTCCTTGGGATCGCCGACGGCGGCGCCATTGTCGTCGATGCCGACGGCGGCGCGATAGGCCTTCTGCGCGGCCGAGTCATCGGGCTGCGCGTAGCGCGGCGAGCCTTCCCAGAAATGGCTGCCGTCGAGGAATTCGAGGCCGGGGCTGTTGATGTCGACGGCTTCGAGGGAGTCGATGAAGCCGAAGAGCTGCGGCCTTTGCGAGCCGTAGAACTCGCCGAGCTCCTTGACGAAGGTGAGCACGGCCGGACCCACCATGACGTGGTAGATCACCTCGGTCTCGGCCGGGATCTGCGGGAAGTATTTGGTGAAGGACGACTCCGTCGGCGGGATGGCGATCTGCGCGATCACGTCGGCGCCTTGCGCCTTCAACGCCGGCGGCAGGTAGTCGCGATGGTCGTAGCCGAAGGCGAAGTCGGGGAAGATCTGCGTCACCTTCTTGCCGGCATTCGCCGCGATCCACGGCGCCATCGACTGGATCTGGCTCTTCACGTCGGTGATGCCGGGCTGGAAGACGTAGCGGTTGAGCTTGGTCGAGGCGACGTGGTGGCCTTCGCTGACCACGAAATAGGGGATCTTGTTTTCGCCGGCGGCGGGCGCCGAGCCGATCACCACATGCGAGAACAGCGTGCCGAAGATGATGTCGGTCTTATGCTGCGTGGCGAACTTGCCGACCACCTCGGCGCCGCGGGCAGGATCGGTGCCATCATCTTCGATCACCAGCTCGACCTTGCGGCCGCTGATACCGCCGGCATCGTTGATCGCCTTGACGGCGGCAGCGCTCGTCTTCTCGTACCAGCGGCCGTAGGCGGCGCCGATGCCGGTGCGGTGCGACTGGAAGCCGATCTTGATCGGCGCCGAACTCTGCGCCTGGCTGTAGCGAACGAAGCCGGGCGCGAGCGCCAGGCCGGCGCCGGCGGCGATGCCTTTCAGCGCTGTGCGGCGGGAAAGCGTGCTTTTGGAGAGGTCGAAAAATCCGTTCTTGTCAGCCATGTCCGTTCCCCTGTTTTCAGTTTTTTGACCAGCGATAAGGCGGCTCGATCCTCCGCGCTCGGAGGACGCGAAAATTGCATGTGTACAAACTAAATCACCAAAGCTGTGACGTGGCAAGCGAGCTTCCACCCGACCCGATTTTCGGGGCCATGCGCGCGTCATGACGGGCCCTTGTCTCATCCTGCCGTCGGCGTGGCAAGCAGCCATAGGCCGGATATGGTGTAGGCGATCATCAGAAGCGTCAGCGGCAGCTGGCTGAGCGCCGCGCGCGACGGCTGCGGGTGGAGTCGCCAGGCTAGGCCGTGTGCGATCAAGACCGCCAGCACATGGCCGACGATGATGACGCCGGCCTGCAGATTCCAGAGCCACCAGGCCGACTCGGCGCCGACGACAACGCCCGCCTCGACCATCCTGTCGGCGGTGCCGAACAGGTTCCAGCCGAGTGCGAACGGGTCGGACAAAGCGACCAGCGCGTATTGGCCGTCGACGAGCAGCGCCGTGAGGTAGTGGGCGATGTGGTAGGCGAGCGCGATCGGCACGATGGACCAAATCAGGAGGCCGGCGGCTTTCTCGAAGGCTTGCCCGTCGCCGGCAAGGCGCTGGCCGAGTGAAACGGCAAGCGCGAACACGGCCGCCAACAAGATGAATGTCAGCACCAAGCCAAAGCTGCCGATGCCGATCAACGCGGTACGGCCGGGAAACTCCAGCGGATTGACGCCGAACAGGCCGAGCCAGAAGAAGGTTTTGGAAAGACCGTCGAAGGATACGGACGAGAGCGCCAGCAGCAGGAACGCCGTGCCGCTTGCCGGCAGCGACGAGGCGGAAAGCAGCTTCGCACCGGGCCAGCCGAGGTCGAGCCGGCCTTTTTCGCGCTGGACCGGCGCGAAGCGGGCGACGATGGAGAAAAAGACGGTCAGGAATTCGCCGCGCCGACTCCAGTCTTCGTAGCCGAAGACGCATATGGCGGCGAAACTGAGCAGCCAGTAGATGCCGGCGGCGAAGGCCAGGCGCGACGGATCGTCGGGCGCGGGATCGATGAGCTCGAACCAGGCGAAGCCGAAGAACAGGACGAACGCCGGCCAGTAGCCGAGCCATTTGGGAAGGCGCGATGGCTCGGCTTCGTCAGTGCGAAGGTTGAAGACGCGAGATGCAACGCGCCAGGGGCCGTACCACGGGTTGAGCCAGGACCAGAGATCGCCGAATACCCCCTGCAGCAGCGTGAAACCGGCCCAGAGCAGCGTCCAGATCACCAGAGGCAAGGGGTTGGAGAGTGGATCACGGCTGCCGAACAGGCCGGTGGCGATGAGAAGCACGAAGCCGGCAAAGGAAAGCAAGCTGAGGACGGTGCGCGGGTGGTCGCTGACAGTGAACAAAGAGAGGCGTCGGCGCCAGAAGCGGTCAAGAGCGGCGGGCGGCAGCAGCGCCAGCGTCAGAAAGCTGACAGCCACCGCAAGCGCGCCACCAGCGATGTAGTAGCCCGTGGGAAGAAGCAGGACATGGCCGCGGTCAGAGG
>NZ_RZSR01000878.1:0-2538 GCF_004023265.1 Mesorhizobium sp. M1A.F.Ca.IN.020.06.1.1 | reverse complement strand
GCGCAGCCATTGGCGCGTGCATGAGCCGCCAGGCATCCTGGCGCAGCGCCATCAGCTTGCGCGTCAGGCGTTTCCCTTCCGTTGTGCTTCATGATGAACCCGCCATCCCGGGTCCGCCCGCAGTAGTGGGTGAATCCGAGGAAGGCGAAGGTCTCGGGCCGCCGCTCGCCGCGCCGCTGATGCGAGAGGGCCGCGAACCGGCCAAACTCGATCAGCCGCGTCTTGTGCTCATGAGCATCAGGCCGAAGTTGGCCAGCCGAACCTTGAGGGCCAGGAGCATCTCGTCTGCTTCGGCGTTCTTCTCAAAGCCCATGACGAAGTCGTCAGCGTAACGCACGATCACAACGAAGCGTGTGCATGGCACGACGCCATTGGTGGGCCCAGAGATAGAGGTATTGCAGGAAGTTGTTGGCGAGGAGCGGACTGATGCCCGCCCCTCGCGGGGAGCCCTGTCCGTCTCTTGCTTCTCGCCGCTCTCAAGAACGCCAGCCCGCAACCACAGCCCGATGAGCCGTAGGATTCGAGGATCAGCGATCCTGTGCGCCACCATCCGCAGCAACCACTCGTGGTGGACCGAGTCGAGAAGCTGCGAATGTCGGCATCGAGCACCCAGTTCACACGCTGGCTCATGATCGCTGTATGCAGGGCATCCAACGCCATGTGAGGGTTCCGCCCCGGTCGGAAGCCGTAGGAGAACCCCAGGAAGTCGGCCTCGTAGACAGCACTCAGCACCTCAGACACCGCGCTTTGGACGATCTTGTCTTCCAGCGCCGGCACCCCGAGCGGCCATTAGCCGGCACCGGCAGTGACGGTGCTAACAGATAATCCGGTCGACACCATGGCGGCTTCGATCCGTTCGATCATCTGTCCCTCGTTGATCTCCCCGGTGGTCACGGCAACATCGAGAACTACCCCGCGCAGATCATCGACGATGCTGTTTGTATGCGGGCTCCAGACGGCGGTTGCGGGCGTTCGTTGCCATGCTCGCATCGGGATCCATGATGCAGACTTCTTTGAACTTTCCTGTCTTGCGGCTTGTTCTGATCGCTGCCTCCGCATCTGCATTCGCCGCGCTCGCCGCTTCAAGGTGGCGCACCACCAAGCTATCCCAGCTGACGTCGCCGCGGATTAGCGAGCATCGACATGAATGACTTCGCCCTTGGCGATTTTGGCGTCGATACAGGCTTGTACAGTGCGCTCAAAGATCCGCTGGAACCGTCCTTCACCCCAGCGCTGGCAGATTCTCGTCAACGAAGAATGATCGGGCAATACCTCATGGAGGCCGTAGCCGACAAACCACCGGATCGCGATGTTGACCTGCGCCTCCCGCATCAGCCGGCGATCATACACAATTCCAAGCAGCAAACCCGCGAGCATCAGGCGTACAGCCACCTTGGGATCGATGCCGGGGCGGCCATTGTCGTTGCAGTAGAGGTTCGCCACCTCGTCGCGCAGCCAGGACAGATCCAGCACACGATCTACCCGCGCGAGAATATGATCGCGCTCCTTCCGTCCCAGCATCGCCAACCCCTCCAGAGAATCAACGTTTTCTCAATTGAATCAGCAGGAGAAGACTTCTTCAACAGTCCCTCGCGGCACCTTTGCCATGTCGCGCACAGCCCTTGGTGACGGCCGCCTTGATGCCTTCATGGGCGTCGGAGATGACGAGCTTGACGCCGCGGAGGCCGCGACGGGTCAGCTTGCGCAGGAACTCCGTCCAGATCGGCTCGGCCTTAGACGTGCCAATCTCCATGCCCAGGACCTCGCGCCGGCCGCGACCGAGACGATGCGGCCGCCGCGGCGCACCTTCAGGTAGGTGGCGTCGATCCACAGATATGGCCAGTCGCCCTCGATGGGTCTTTCAAGGAACGCTTTGACCTTGCCGTCGATCTCTTCGCATAGCCGGCTGACCTGGCTTTTGGAGATGCCGCTCATGCCCATGGCCTTGACCAGGTCGTCGACCGAGCGGTCGAGATACCCTGGACGTAGGCCTCCTGGATGACGGCGCTCAGCGCCTTCTCGGCCATGCGGCGCGATTCTAGGAAACCGGGGAAATAGGAGCCCTTCCTGAGCTTGGGGATGCGCCAGTGCGCCAGCGTGCGCATTTCGCAAAAGCCGGACAAGGGTTCCGCTAATTCCCGGACAGTGGTTTCGCTAATGTCGGGACAGTTTGGCGGCGACGGTCCTCGGGTGCCTTGTTGCGTCCATGGATGATTGGTTTCGCCGTTTTCGACGCCGGTCAAGAGGGGCGCGGCCTTTTGCCTTCGCATGCTGTCGCCCCTGGGGCACGATGCGGTGGGCGTTGTGAACGATCCTGACGAGAATGGCGTCGGCGACGGTAGGGTCCGCGATCAGGTCATGCCATCTGGCCACCGGGACCTGCGCGGTGATCAGGGTTGATTTGTGGCGATAGCGTTCCTCGACGATTTCGAACAGATGGAAGTGCTGTTGGTCGGTGAGGGAGTGGGTCCCGAAGTCATCGAGGATGAGCAGTTGCGCGCGGGTGAGTTTGTCGATGAGGCGTGGATTGTGTTGAAG
>NZ_RZSR01000877.1:0-2540 GCF_004023265.1 Mesorhizobium sp. M1A.F.Ca.IN.020.06.1.1 | reverse complement strand
GGCAAGCACCGTGACGCCCGGATGCGCCTCGCGCAATTCGCGAATGTCACCCGCTGTGAAGCGTTCATGCACTTCGCAGCGTCCGTTCCAGGCGATGATCTCGACCTTTGTCTGCGCGGCGATGTTTTTCGCCAGATATTCGTCGGGCAGCATGATGACGCGCGGCGCGCCGAGCGATTTCACCACTGCCAGCGCATTGCCTGAGGTGCAGCAGATGTCCGATTCAGCTTTTACGGCCGCGGAGGTGTTGACGTAGGTGACAACCGGCATACCGGGATAGCGCTGCCGCATCAGGCGCACATCCGAAGCTGTGATGGAGTCGGCGAGAGAGCAGCCGGCGCCAAGGTCTGGGATCAGTACGGTCTTGTCGGGATTGAGCAGCTTGGCGGTCTCGGCCATGAAATGCACGCCGGCGAGCACGATCACTTCGGCTTCGACTGTCATTGCCTTGCGGGCGAGCGCCAGGCTGTCGCCGACGATGTCAGCCACGCAATGGAAGATCTCGGGCGTCTGGTAATTATGCGCCAGAATGACGGCGTTGCGCCGCTTCAGCGCCAGGATGGCGCCGATGTCGTCCGCAAAGGCCGGCCATTCGATTGGCGGGATCACCCGCCGGACGCGCTCATAGAGCGACGCGGCCGTAGGTAATGCGCCACTCATCCGCGCCTCCCGATTATATTCCAGCTGACAATAAGTGGGATATATCTACACCGACTATAATGGTGTCAAGCCCTCGGGAGCGGCAACTTTGTCCCCGAAGCGACGGCGCTGTCGTCGAGGACGGCACGGCGAAACCGGAAAAGCTTTGCCGGCCGGCCGCCTGTGTCGAGCGACGTCTCGCCGGTCTCCTCCACCAATTCCTGCTGCTCGACCAGCCTGCGGAAGTTCGGCTTGTTGATGAGCCTCCCAGCCAAGGCTTCCACGGCCCGCTGCAGCTGGAGCAGCGTGAAGGTCGGCCGCATGAGTTCGAAGACAACCGGCCGGTATTTGATCTTGGAGCGCAGCCGCGCAATGCCCGTTGCCAGGATCCGGCGATGGTCGGCAACCATGGCCCTGCCCGAAACGGAAGGGCCGGGGACGGACTTTAGATCTCCACCAGCCTCTTCGACCAGCGCGGCTTCGTAGAGCAGTTCGTAGCGCTGCAGCGCGAGCTCCTCGTTCCAGGGACGGTCATCAAAGGCAAAGGCGATCGCGGCGCGCTGGCGGCGCTCGCGCCGCGCGGCAGCATTCTCGGCGCTCTTGGCCCAGGCAAGCAGGCGCGGCCGCAGGATTTTTAGCGCCGCCGGCATGCCGGAGCGGTGATCCTCCCACGGAAAATACTCGTACCAGCTTCGCCACTGCGACTTAGGCTGCGCGGCAATAGTTTCCCGGCGGGTCAGTGCCAGATAGCTGATAGAGATGTTGCGCTGCTCACTCTTGGCCCCGATCCGGTCGCGATCGGCAAAGGTATAGAGTTGCTCGATATAGCCCAGTGGATGACCGGTCTGCTGTTCGACCCAGTTCCTCAAACCCGACTGCAGCGAGCGGTGGCTGAGCTCGAACGGACCGGAGGGAAGGGAACCACGCTGCCCGACGGTGAGAACGCAAGGGCCGCGGTCATTGACGGCGGCGACCACCGCGATCAGATCGACGTTGATCGCGCGCCTCTTGCGGGCCGTAATCGATTTTCTAAGTCCTGTTGGCTTGTCGCGCATGTTCTGGAACATGGTGAAGCACTGGCTTGCCTAAACCGATTTAATCAAAACTGACCTATGCGGGGCCGCGCGTCAACGCGTACTTACAGCCACTTTGTCCGTCGCATTGGCAAAATACCATGCCAAACGCGACATCGGCGGCGGGTAACGCAAGGGAAGGCGAGCGCAGGAACGCAGGCTGATCCGCTGAGCGGCGCCATCTGCGCACGATCAATCAATTCCGAGATCGAACTCGTGCTCGGGAGCAGCCCAGATACAGCTGCGACTTCGGCTAACGAGGCGGCCTGCGGCGAAGGCAGGGCCGCCGGCTCTTCAAAGATGGCTGTTCAAGAGGAAGCTTGTTTGGCTCGTCAGGCTGCTGCGCTACTCAATCAACAGCCTTTCCGGTTGAAAGGGTCGGCTTCGCCGCTTCACGAGACCTGAACATAAATTTCTGGCACGCACCAGTCGCGCCCTGATCCTGCCACTGTCTGTGCGCAAGTGAACAAGCAGATATTTTCAACTTGATCATTAGATAGTGGGGGCTCGGGCCAATGAGCAGGGTGGTGCGCGCGGACGCGGCTTCCGTTTCGTCGGCGACGTTTGCTCCGCTCGAAAACCCGACCTTTCGTGCGGTCTGGCTTTTCGCGCAAGTGTCAAGCCTGGGCTGGCTTTTTCAGAGCGTTGCGGTGAGCTGGCTCATGGCCACCATCTCAACCTCGGACGTGATGGTCGCGCTCGTGCAGGCCTCCACGACGCTGCCCGTCTTCCTGCTGTCGATCTTTGCCGGCGCCATCGCCGACAATTTCAGCCGCCGCCATGTCATGGCGATCGGCTGGTGCGTGATAGCATTGTCGTCGATCATGC
>NZ_RZSR01000876.1:0-2544 GCF_004023265.1 Mesorhizobium sp. M1A.F.Ca.IN.020.06.1.1 | reverse complement strand
GCGCATGACGATCGCGGTCGACATCGACCAGAAGCCGCCGATCGCCATGCCGAGCAGCGCGCGGCCGGCCATCAGGAACGCGTAGTTGGAGGCGAAGGTGACGGCAAGCCCGGACGCGATGAGAAGCACAGTGAAGCCGGTGACTACCAGCCTGCGATCGATGCGGCGCGTCAGGCCAGCGACCAGCAGGCTGGTCACGACAGCGAAAATGCCCGAAATCGAGATCGCCTGGCCCGCCCGACCCTCGGTGATACCGAGATCGGTCGCGATCGGCGACAGCAGGCTGACCGGCATGAACTCCGAGGCGATGAGCACCGAAACGCAAAGCGCCATCGAGAGCACCGCGCCCCGCATGGCGCGGTCTTCGACAAGCCTTGTGTCGTAAGTGGTTTCCATTCGGGGGCATCCTTGCAAGCGGGGCGCCGGAATCGGCCACGGCCGCCGCGACCTGCCCGGAAGATATTGCAGTGCAACCAATTCGATTAGAGCAGATAATCCGTATGGACTTATCGACCTGTGATATAAATCGACCAGGAGGTTCTCCATGCAGCGCGGCGACATGAAAGATTTGCTGTGGTTCCTGGCTGTCGCCCGGGAGCGCAGCTTCACCAGGGCAGCGGCGGAACTCGGCACGTCACAGTCGACGCTCAGCCACACCATCAAGCAGCTGGAAGCCCGCCTCGGCGTTCGCCTGCTTACGCGCACGACGCGAAGCGTGGCGCCGACGGAAGCCGGCGAGCGGCTCTACCAGTCGCTCGCCCCACGCTTCGAGGAGATCGAGGCCGATCTCGCGGGTCTGGTCGCCTTCCGGGACAAGCCCGCTGGCACGGTACGCATCACGCTGTCCGACCATGCGCTGGAGACGACGGTCTGGCCGAAGCTCGAGCCGATGCTCTGCGACTATCCCGACTTGCGCGTCGAGCTCTACAGCGACAACGGCATGCGCAACATCGTGGAGGAGCGCTTCGACGCCGGCGTGCGGCTTGGCGAGAGCGTCGACCGGGACATGATCGCGGTGCGGATCGGCCCCGACTGGCGGCTGGTGGCCATCGCCTCGCCGGATTATTTTTCCCGCCGCCCAAGTCCCGAGGACACCGCAGGATCTGGTCGGGCATGACTGCATCGGCCTGCGGCAGGCGACGTTTGGCGGGCTCTATACCTGGGAGTTCGAGAAGAAGGGCCGCGAGCTTCGGGTCCGGGTCGATGGCCAGCTGACCTTCAACTCGACCCTGCCGATGATCGATGCGGCGCTAAGCGGCTACGGCATCGCTTATGTCCCGGAAAACCTCGTCAGCCGCCACATCGCGGACGGGCGGCTGACGCTCGTGCTCGATGATTGGAGCCTGCCCCTTTCCGGGCTATCACCTCTATTATCCGAGCCGGCGGCAGCTTTCTCCGGCGATGGCAGTCGTCGTCGAGGCGCTTCGGCATCGGAGTTGAGCCTGGGGCCGGGGCGGCACGAGCGCCGAGCAGTGGACGCTCATTGCAGGCTAAACTCGGCAATGCCCGACAAAAGATGCTTGACTCGCCCTGCGCCTTCCGGACAATTGTGTTGTCAGACATCTTACATACGAGAGGGAGGTTTCGTGAGGAGATTGATCGCTTGTTTCGCGCTGGCTGCCGGCGCGCTCGCATTCGTGTCGGCAGCGCGAGCGGGAGAAACCCTGGATCGCGTCACATCCAAGAAGGCCATGATGGTCGCGACCAACAGCGGCTGGCCGCCGCAGAGCTTTCTCGACGAAAGCAACCAGTTGGTGGGTTTTGATATCGACGTCTCGAAAGCGATCGCCAAGCGTCTGGGCGTGGAGGTCAGCTTCGAGACGCCCGACTGGGCCACAATGACCGGCGGCCACTGGCAGGGCCGCTACGACCTCGGCGTCGGCTCGGTGACGCCGACCAAGGCCCGGGCCAAGGTGATCGATTTCGCCGGCATCTATTATTACAGCCCTTATGTTTATGTGGTCCACAAGGACAGCAAGGCGAAGTCCGTGAACGAGCTGAACGGCAAGGTGATCGGTGTCGAAACCGCCACGACTTCGGAAGATTTCATCCGCCGTCAGCTGGAGATCGACGCTCCCGGCCTTCCGCCAGTCGAATACAAGCTGCAACCCGGCGAGATCCGGACCTTTGCCGATTCCATGCTGCCATTCGACGATTTGAGACTTGGGGACGGCGTGCGGCTCGATGCAGTCATCGCGCCCGAGCAGACCGCCCAGAACGCCATCAAGAACGGGTATCCGCTGCGCATTCTTGAGGGCGACTACGCCTTCCGCGAGCCGCTGGTGGTGATCGCGGACAAGGGTGACGCCGAGTGGACCACCAAGGTCGGCGGCATCATCGACGAGATGAAAAAGGACGGCACGCTCGCCACGCTGACCACCAAATGGTACGGCAAGAACTACAGCACCGACTGACGTTCTTCGCGGGCGGCTTTCAAGGCCGCCCGCTCTCATGCGATTCATCATGACCTATCCCGATACTTACTATCGCCGCACGCTTGCCGACGAGAAGGTCAGACCACCATTGGCGGGTCTGGCCGAATGC
>NZ_RZSR01000875.1:0-2544 GCF_004023265.1 Mesorhizobium sp. M1A.F.Ca.IN.020.06.1.1 | reverse complement strand
AGCTTATCGCGCGGATCGAAGCCGACGGGGTTGGCTTCGTCGGCCAGGAGGCGGTCACGCTCTCGACTACGCCGGTCTTTGCCGGCGGCCGCTTGGAGCCGCGGCCCGCCAGCCTGCGCGTCTACCTGGCGCGAACACACGAAGGCTGGACGGTGATGCCCGGCGGCTTTGCACGCGTCGGCTTCTCGCTCGACCCGACCGCGATGGCCATGCAGCGCGGCGGTCAGGCGGCGGATGTCTGGGTGGTCAGCGACAGGCCTGTCGAGCGGGAGACGCTGCTGCCGCAGGAGACCGACGGCTTCACCCGCACCATGCCCGGCAGCCTGCCGAGCCGCGCCGCGGAAAACCTGACCTGGCTCGGCCGCTATATCGAGCGCTCGGAAGACACGGTGCGGGTGCTGCGCGCTTATCACGTCAGGCTGGCGGAGACATCCGATCCCGAGATGCCGCTGCTCGCCGACATCAGAGACTATCTCGAACCGTTCGGCATCGAGGTCGAAACCGCGATCCCGCTTGGATTGATCGGCACATTGGACAGCGCCGTCTACAGTGCCGGCCAGATCCGCGACCGCTTCTCGCCGGATGGCTGGCTGGCGCTGAAGGATCTGTCGAAGACCATCCACAAATTCGCTGAGACGGTCGCGCCGGGCGACGACGCGACGCGGGCGATGACCGTGATGCTGCGAAAGCTTGCGGGCTTCTCGGGGCTGCTGCACGAGAACATGTACCGCTTCACCGGTTGGCGCTTCCTGGAGATCGGCCGCCGACTGGAACGTGGCATCCAGATCGCGCGCACGCTAGCCAGGCTGACAAAGGCAGACGCGCCCGACGGCGCACTCGACATGATGCTGGAGATCGGCGACAGCGTCATGACCCACCGACGGCAATATCCGGTTCAGTCAGGCCGGCGCACGGTTATAGACCTCTTGGCGCTCGATCCGCTCAACCCGCGCTCGATCCTGTTCCAGCTCGAGCGGCTCAAGGCCGAGATCGGCATGCTGCCTTCCGTCGGGGGCGAGGGACATATGTCGCCCGCGGCGAAAGAAATCCTGCAGCTCAACACGGCGCTCGCCGTGATGGAGCCTCAGGACATGACCGCGAAGGTGCTCGACGATCTCGCCATTCAGATCGGCGATCTCTACAACAGTCTCGCCAAGGCCTATTTCGGATAAATGCTCTACGACATCAGGCTCCATCTTCATTACGGCTATGCGGCCGCAGCCGGCGGCGGCAGGCACCAGGTGCGCGTGCTGCCGCAGACGATCGCCGGCGTGCAGCGGGTTATCGCCGCCTCGCTGTCGTTCCAGCCGAATCCGGCCGAGCGCGCGGATTTTTCCGATTTCTTCGGCAACAACGTCACTGCGATCGCCGTTCGCGACGCGCATGAGGAGCTCCACGTCAGGATGAGCGCCCGTGTGTCGGTGTCGCGGCCGGACGCCGGCCTCGACGTCTCGCCCGACATTCACGGCCTGAGGGCGGAACTCGACGCGGTGCGTTCGCTGTCCGCCGAGGCGCCGCATCACTTCCTCGCCGCCAGCGACCATGCCGGCATTGATCCGGTAATCACGGCCTATGCGCGGGAAAGCCTCGCCGGTTCGGCGATCGCCACGGCGGTCGACCTCTGCAATTGCATCCATCGCGATTTCACCTATGACGGCAAGGCAACCACCGTGCAGACGCGCGCCAGCGATGCCTTTGCGCTTCAACGTGGGGTTTGCCAGGATTTCTCGCACATCATGATCGCCGGGCTGCGCGGGCTTGGCATCCCCGCCGGCTATGTCAGCGGCTTCCTGCGCACGATCCCTCCCAAGGGCAAGCCGAGGCTCGAAGGCGCCGACGCCATGCATGCCTGGGTCAAGGCCTGGTGCGGGCGCGATGCCGGCTGGCAGGAATTCGATCCGACCAACGGCATGCGGGCGAGCAACGACCATATCACGGTGGGATACGGCCGCGACTATTCCGACGTGGCGCCGATTGTCGGCGTCCTGAAAACCACCGGCGAGCAGATCGGCGAGCAGGCGGTCGATGTCATCCCGGTCGCTGCCTGAAGGCGCACGATCGGTGATGCGGCTGCTTCTCAAATCGCGATCCCGCCGCTATCTTGCCGCCGGACCGTGGACCGGCCTGCCGGGCACTTGCGCGGAGTTCAATTGTTGACATCGGTCAGCATCATCATTCCAGCACACAACGCGTCGGCAACCGTTGCAGACACGTTGGCAACCTTGCGCTCGGAAGCCGAGATCATCGGCGAAGTGATACTGGTCGACGATTCCTCGACGGACAACACGGCGGCCGTGGCCGCGGACGCAGCCTCGCGGCTGGCGCTGCCGTTCCGGATCATCCGGTCCAATTGTCGAGACGCGGGCGGCTCCCGCAATCTTGCGCTGGCCGAGGCGCGCTTCCCCTGGATTTACATGATCGACGCCGACGATCTGCATATCGAGGGTGGGTTGCGGACGCTGCTGTCCAAGACCAGGACCAAGCCAGGCGCCGACATGGTGGTCGGCGCCTGGCTTGGTCCTGGTCTTGGACAGCAGCGTCCGC
>NZ_RZSR01000874.1:0-2548 GCF_004023265.1 Mesorhizobium sp. M1A.F.Ca.IN.020.06.1.1 | reverse complement strand
CGCCAGAATTTTCTTATCCCGGCAGAGTTTTTGCGGGCGTCTTGGAGCCCGCGACAGGAGGCACCGGAAGGCGGATGCCACGGGAAAAGTCTGGAAAGCGCTTAGCCGAGCCTGCACAGCCGGCCACGATACGACGACCCGAGGCGACGCGGATCGCCGGCCTCAGCGTGCACGCATCGCTCGCCGGCGAGATCGGCCTCAGGATCGTGCGCGGCGACTATCCGCCCGGAACTGTCCTGCCCAACGAAGCCAAATGGTCGGAAACCTTCAATGTCAGCCGCTCGGCGGTGCGCGAGGCCATCAAGATGCTGATGGCCAAGAGCCTGCTCGCGTCCCGCCCCAAGATCGGCAGTTGGGTCGAGCCGAGGGAGCGCTGGAACCTGCTCGACCGCGACGTGCTCGCCTGGTACGCGACCTCGCCTGACCGCGAGGTGTTTCTCAGAACGGTGCAGGAGTTCCGCCATATCATCGAGCCTGAGGCGGCCGCCTTCGCGGCGCTGCGGCGCTCCGACGAGCAGATGGTCGAAATCAGCCAAGCGTGCCGCGAAATGGGGGAGGCGGCGCATATCCAGGAGCGCACGCGCGCCGATACGCGGTTCCATCTCGCCATCCTGCGCGCCTCGGGCAATGAGCTGCTGGTGCCGCTAGGCGTACTGATCGAATCGGCGCTCGATCATCTCTTCATCTTCGTCACGCGCGAGCACAGCGACCAGCGGCGGGCCCAGTCCCTGCACGAGGCGATCGAGCGAAACATCCGCCTGCAGCGCCCGGCCGCGGCGAGAAGCGCGGTGCACAGGCTTCTCGCCAATACCGACGAGGTGATCGAGCTCTCGAGACGCTGACAGGCTTGGCCGCGGCTTTCAGATCGTCTGCTTTTTGCCGCCCTTCGACGGCATCAGGTCGACGCCGTTGAGCTTGCCGATATGGGTGGCCAGCATCGGCACATACTGCTCGGCCGGCCCCGCCGCGAAGGCGGTCGCGAACGAATTCTTGGTGGCGTTGCCAAGCGGATTGGCGATGCCGGCAGCGCCGGCCATCGATTCCAGATAGGTCAAATCCTTGAAGGCATTGGCGATGGAGAATTTGTGGGCGTCGCGGTCGCCTTCCAGCGTCCAGCGCATGAAGGTCTGGTAGAAGCCGCAATCCATGCGGCCGTTGCGGATCACGCTGTCGAAGCGGGGCGGCGAGATGCCGACCTTCTGCGCCAGCGCCAAGGCTTCCGAATAGATCGCCGCGTAGCCGAGCGAGATGAAGTTGTTGAGCAGCTTCATGCGGTGGCCGTCGCCGGTGTCACCGATATGGACGATGCGGCCGGCCCAGGTTTCGATCACCGGCTTCAACCGTGCGAACACCGCGTCGGGCGCGCCGACCATGGCGTCGAGCGTGCCTTCCCAGGCCTCCTTCGGCGTGCGGCTGAGCGGCGCGTCGACATAGTCGACGCCGAGCGCCCTGAGTTCGGCGGCCAGCGCGACGGTGGAGACGGGGTCGGATGTCGAGCAATCGACGACCACGCAGCCTTGCTTCAGACCTTCCTTCAGCCCGCCGGGGCCGCGGATGATCGCCTCGACCTCACGCGAGCCGGTGACGCAGATGAAGACGATGTCGGAGGCCGCTGCCACTTCTTTGGACGTGGCCACTTCCTTTGCGCCGCGGCCGAGCAGGTCATCCGCCGGCTTGCGGTTCTTGCGGCCGAGGAAGGTGAGCGGATAGCCCTTGTCGACGATGTTCTTGGCGATGCCATGCCCCATCAGGCCGAGGCCGATGAAACCGATGTTTTCGCGGGCAGCGGTGGTGGTCATGTCGTTTCGTCCCTGTCTTTCCTGATGGTCGGCGCCGGCGCGACCGGCCGGCGAGCTTTGCTGGAGAAGGTTTTCGCGGATCGCGGTTGGCAGGCCGTTGCTGGATGCCATATTGTCTGACAATACACACAATCCGCGAGAAATGTGGAGAGCAAAATGACGAAGCGCATCATGTTCACCGGCGGCAGCGGCAAGGCCGGCCGCCATGTCGTGCAGTATCTGGTCGAGCATGGCTGCCAGGTGCTCAACATCGACACCAAGCCGCTCGACAACCCGAAGGTGCGCACGCTGATCACCGACATTACCGACAGCGGCCAGGTGTTCAACGCGCTGTCGAGCTATGCCGGGCTGCATGAATTCGATCCATCGCTGCGCGCACAGCCGGTCGACGCCGTGGTGCATTTTGCCGCCATCCCGCGGATCATGATCACCCCGGACAACGAGGTGTTCCGCATCAACGCGATGGGCACCTACAACGTCATCGAAGCGGCGGTGAAACTCGGCATCCGCAAGGTGATCATCGCCTCCAGCGAGACGACCTATGGCCTGGTCTTCGCCAACGAGCCGCGCAACCCGACGCATTTCCCGCTGGACGAGGACTATGACGTCGATCCGATGGACAGCTACGCCCTGTCCAAGATCGTCAACGAAAAGACAGCGCGCGCCTTCGCGCTGCGCAGCGGTTTCGACATCTATGCGCTGCGCATCGGCAACGTCATCGAGCCGCATGAATATGCGCTGTTCCCGAA
>NZ_RZSR01000873.1:0-2549 GCF_004023265.1 Mesorhizobium sp. M1A.F.Ca.IN.020.06.1.1 | reverse complement strand
GCCGGTGGCAAGGATGTGGGCGATTCGCGTGGTGAGCACCCGCGTCTTGCCGGTGCCGGCGCCGGCCAGCACCAGAACCGGGCCTTCGGTCGTTTCAACAGCGAGCCGCTGTTCGGGATTGAGGCCGTTCAGATAATCGGGCGCACGGTTCTGCGCGTTGCGTGCGGCCACGGCGCGCGCGGCAAGGCCGGATGGGGCGGCGGGCCGCGCATTCGGTTCGTCAAAAAAGGGCATGTCTTCCGAAAAGCCGGACATCGCCCCCGAATGTAGTGATTCGGCAGCGAAAGGCCAGAAGTGTCTCCGTTTTGTTCTAGTTGTTCCTGTTCGGGGCCGCCTTGACAGGCGCAACTTGCGAGAGAAAGCTGCCAACAGGGCAGGGACGGCAAGCCGTTGCCTCAGAGGCGCCGCAAGCGCGCAACAGTCGAAGGAGTATCGTCTTGGCTGTCACCATCACCTCCCTCGTCCTTTTGCTTATCGGCCTGGTCCTCGGCGGCGGCGGCATCTGGCTGGTGACGTTGGGTGGCAGCTGGTACTACCTGATTGCCGGACTGGCCTTCCTGATCACCGCCTGGCTCGTTTTCCGCCGCAGATCGACAGGGCTCTGGCTCTATGCCGCGATCGTGCTCGCCTCGCTGTGCTGGGCGGTGTGGGAAACCGGCTTTGATTGGTGGCAGCTCGGCCCGCGCGGCGGCATCATCGTTCTCATCGCGCTCTGGCTGCTGACGCCATGGGCCAGGCGGGGATTCACCGGTCCGGACGGACGCGCTCCGCTCATCCTGGCGGTGCTCGCATCGCTTGCAGTGGCTGGCTATTCGATGACCGCCGATCCGAAGGACATCGGCGGCACGCTCAACACCGATAAGGTGACGCCGACGGCCAATCTCGGCGGCGACATGCCGGCGGGCGAATGGCATTTCTACGGCCGCACGCCGTTCGGCCAGCGTTACTCGCCGCTCGCTCAGATCACGCCGGATAATGTCGCCAAGCTGCAGCCGGCCTGGACCTACCGCACCGGCGACATGAAGGGTCCGGACGACATCGGCGAGACGACCTATCAGGTAACGCCACTCAAGGTCGGTGATGCGCTCTACATCTGCACGCCCCACAATTTCGCCATCGCCATCGATGCCGCGACCGGCAAGGAGAAATGGCGCTACGACCCGAAGATCAAGCTCGATCCCAACCGCCAGCACCAGACCTGCCGCGGAGTTTCCTATTACGCCGATGCGAAGATCGCGGCGGGCCAGCCCTGCGCGGCACGCATCTACCTGCCGACTTCGGACGCCCGGCTGATCGCTCTCGATGCCGCGAACGGGCAAGTTTGTCCGTCCTTCGCCGAAGGCGGCACGCTGAACCTGATGGCCAACATGCCCTTTCCGAAGTCGGGCTATTACTATTCGACCTCGGCGCCGCTCATCCTCGCCGGCAAGATCATCGTTGGGGGCGCGGTCAACGACAATTATTCGACCGAGGAGCCGTCGGGCGTCATCCGCGCCTATGACGCGGGCACCGGCGCGCTGTTGTGGAATTGGGATTCCGGCAAACCGGATCAGACGACGCCGCTGCCGGCGGGGCAGAACTACACCAACAACTCGCCCAACATGTGGTCAACGGCGAGCGCCGACGAGAAGCTTGGCCTGCTCTACCTGCCGCTCGGCAACCAGACGCCCGACCAGCTCGGCATGGGCCGCAGCGCCGATGTCGAAAAATTCTCCTCCTCGATCACTGCGCTCGACCTCAACACCGGACAGTTGCGCTGGGTGCGCCAGACGGTGCATCACGACCTGTGGGACATGGACGTGCCGGCGCAGCCGACGCTGGTCGACATCACGACGGGGAGCGGCGTGGTGCCGGCACTGGTAGGGCCGACCAAGCAGGGCGATCTTTATGTGCTCGATCGGCGCACTGGCGAACCGATCATTCCGGTGAAGGAAGTGCCGGCACCGGGCGGAGCGATCGAAGGCGACCATACCTCGCCGACGCAGCCGTCCTCCGACCTGTCGTTCAACCCGAAGCCGCTGACCGGCGCCGACATGTGGGGAATCACCATGTTCGATCAGCTGGCGTGTCGGATCGAACTGAAGAGACTGCGTTACGATGGACGCTACACGCCGCCCTCGCTGCAGGGCACGCTGGTCTATCCCGGCAATTTCGGTGTGTTCAACTGGGGCGGCGTCGCGGTCGACCCGGTGCGACAGGTGATGTTCGGCATGCCGACTTATCTCGCTTTCACGTCGAAACTCATTCCGCGCGCGGACGTGCCGCCGCCCGGCGACACCAAGGGCAGCGAGCAGGGGCTCAACCGCAATGAGGGCGCGCCTTACGCGGTGGTGATGGGGCCATTCCTGTCGCCACTCGGCATTCCCTGCCAGGCGCCGCCCTGGGGCTATGTCGCCGGCGTCGACCTGAGAACCGGCCAGATCGCCTACAAGCATCGCAACGGCACCGTCTACGACATGACGCCGCTGCCCCTGCCGCTCAAGGTCGGCGTTCCAGGCATCGGCGGGCCGCTGATCACGGCCCGCGGCCTCGCCCTCCTCGGGGCCCCC
>NZ_RZSR01000872.1:0-2550 GCF_004023265.1 Mesorhizobium sp. M1A.F.Ca.IN.020.06.1.1 | reverse complement strand
GATCAGGTAACCGGAGACAAAACGCGCTGCGATGCCGAGGTTGCGCAGGATCTGCACCAGCAGCCAGCTCGAATCTCGGCACGAGCCTTTGCCGGCGGCCAGCGTCTCCTCCGGCGAATAGACGCCGGTCTCCATGCGCACGATATAAGCGATTTCGCGCTGCAGCCGCGCGTTGAGGCCGACCAGGAAGTTGACCGTGTTTGTCGGACTGCGGTCGATGGTTTTCAGGAAGGCCGACAGCAACGGGCCGGCCGGCTCGGGCGTGCGGTATATAGCGAGGTCTTGCCTGATCTCTTCCGGGTACTCGAACGGGAAATTCTCGGCTGATTCCTCGACGAAGAAATCGAACGGATTATAGACCGTCATATCGGCGACTAGATCGACTTGGATCTTCAGTTCCGTCACCGGCTCCGGGAAGACGAAGCGGGCGAGGAAGTTGCCGTACGGGTCCTGCTGCAGGTTGACGAAATGGTTCTTCGGCTCGACCTTCAGCGAATGGCTGAGCACCTTGGTGCGCGAATGCGGCGCCGGGTGCAGCCTGATCACCTGAGGGCCGAGAACGACCGGCCGGTCGTATTTGTAATGGGTCAGGTGGTGGACGGCTGCCAGAATTGCCATGGTGCCCCGGGGAACGGCGTTTCAATCGCCGAACCCTGACATAAGTGCTGGGCATTCTCCAAGCAGAGATGTTGCGCTGCACCTAATTTAAGCAGCGTTGCCAGCTTAGAAAAACGCCTGAAGCCCCGTCTGCGCCCTACCCAGTATCAGCGCATGCACGTCATGCGTGCCCTCATAGGTGTTGACCGTCTCCAGGTTCTGGGCATGACGCATCACGTGATAGCCGATCTGGATGCCGTTGCCGCCATGCATGTCGCGAGCCTGGCGGGCGATGTCGAGCGCCTTGCCGCAATTGTTGCGCTTGACGATCGAAATCATCTCCGGCGCCATCTTGCCCTCGTCCATCAGCCGGCCGACGCGCAGCGAACCCTGCAGGCCGAGCGCGATCTCGGTCTGCATGTCGGCGAGCTTCTTCTGGAAGAGCTGCGTGCCGGCGAGCGGCTTGCCGAACTGCTTGCGGTCGAGGCCGTACTGCCGCGCGCGGTGCCAGCAATCCTCGGCCGCGCCCATGGCGCCCCACGAGATGCCGTAGCGCGCGCGGTTGAGACAGCCGAAGGGTCCCTTCAGGCCCGAGACATTGGGCAGCAGCGCCTCCTCGCCGACCTCGACGCCTTCCATCACAACCTCGCCGGTGATTGAGGCTCGCAGCGAAAGCTTGCCGCCGATCTTCGGCGCCGACAGCCCCTTCAGGCCCTTTTCCAGCACGAAGCCGCGGATCTGGTTGTCATGCGCGGCCGACTTTGCCCAGACGACGAAGACGTCGGCGATCGGCGCGTTGGAAATCCACATCTTGGAGCCGGAAAGCCTGTAGCCGTTCGCCGTCTTCTCGGCCCGTGTCTTCATGCCGCCCGGATCGGAGCCGGCATCCGGCTCGGTGAGGCCGAAGCAGCCGATCCATTCGCCGGAGGCGAGCTTCGGCAGGTACTTCTTGCGCTGCTCTTCCGAGCCGTAGGCATGGATCGGATACATGACCAGCGACGACTGCACGCTCATCATTGAGCGGTAGCCGGAATCGATGCGTTCGACTTCGCGCGCCACCAGCCCGTAGGTGACGTAATTGGCGCCGAGCCCGCCATATTCCTCTGGAATGGTGATGCCGAGCAGGCCCGCCTCGCCCATCTCGCGGAAGATCGAGGGATCGGTTTTCTCATCGGCATAGGCTTCCTCGATGCGGGGCGCCAGCTTGTCGGCGGCGAACGCCGCTGCGCCGTCGCGCACCATCCGCTCGTCTTCGGAAAGCTGGTCCTCGATCAGGAAGGGATCGTTCCAGACGAAGGCGTTCTTCTCGGCGGCCATGAGGTGGGTCTCCCGGTAAAATCTTGGATGGTCCGGCTTATCCGCCTCCATCTGGAAAAAATCAAACGAAATTGCATCAAGCATCAATGAGCGATAGTAATAGATCATGAACGTCCAGCGCCGCCTCTTGCCAAACATCAGCGCGCTTGCCGCCTTCGAGGCGGTGGCGCGTCTCGGCTCCTTCACCGCCGCGGCCCGCGAGCTCGATCTCACGCAAGGTGCCGTCAGCCGGCAGATCAATCTGCTGGAAGAGCAGTTCGGGCGCCGGCTTTTCGAACGCGACAGCCGCAATGTCAGGCTGTCCACGGCGGGCGAAATCTACGCCGGCGCGGTGCGCTCAGCACTCGCGCAGTTGCGCGATGCGGCGCTTGGATTGATGAGCAATCGGCATAGCGGTGTTCTCAACCTTGCCATCCTGCCGACCTTCGGCACGCGCTGGCTGATGCCGCTCATTCCGGATTTCGTCGCCCGTCATCCGGACATCACGATCAATTTCGCCACGCGCATTGGCCGCTTCGACTTCGCGCGCGAGCGGCTCGACGCCGCAATCCACCACGGCATGCCTGATTGGCCGGACGCTGATTGCACGCTTTTGATGCGCGAGACCGTGATGCCGGTCGCCGCGCCCGAATTCCT
>NZ_RZSR01000086.1:0-10572 GCF_004023265.1 Mesorhizobium sp. M1A.F.Ca.IN.020.06.1.1 | reverse complement strand
CAGTTGCAGGCGGGTGATGATGTCGGCCGGGGTCTTCATCCTTTCATCTCACAGCGGCAGGCCCGTCGCCTTGTCGAAGAGATGGATGTTGCGCGGGTCGACGCTCACTGGCAGCCGGTCACCCGGCTTCACCTGCAGCCGGTCGCGGAACACGGCGCGTACCGTGTCGTCGCCGATCGAGCCATAGACATGGGTCTCTGAGCCGGTCGGCTCGACCACGTCGACGTCGATGGCGATGGCATCGTCACGCGCGCCGATGATGAAATGCTCGGGGCGGATGCCCGCCTCGACCGTGTCGCCGCCGGACGCTGTCTTGCCGGCAAGCGCCAGCCGGCCGCCGCCTTTGGTCTCGAACCAGGACTTGGCATCGGCGGTCTTCAGCGCGCCGGAAACAAAACTCATCGACGGCGAGCCGATGAAGCCGGCGACGAACTTGTTGGCCGGCCGGTCGTAGAGTTCGAGCGGCTGTCCGACCTGTTGGATGCGGCCACGATCCATCACGACGATGCGGTCGGCCATGGTCATGGCCTCGATCTGGTCGTGGGTGACGTAGACGATGGTCGATTTCAGCCGCTGGTGCAGCGCCTTGATCTCGGTGCGCATCTGCACGCGCAACTGCGCGTCGAGATTGGAGAGCGGCTCATCGAACAGAAAGACGGAGGGCTCACGCACGATGGCGCGGCCCATGGCGACGCGCTGACGCTGGCCGCCGGACAACTGCCTGGGATAGCGGTCGAGATAGGAGAAGAGGTTGAGCACGCCGGACGCTTTCTTCACCTTGTCGTCGATCGCGGCACGCGTCTCGCCGCGGATCTTCGGGCCGAAGCCGATATTGTCGGCGGCCCTCAGATGCGGGAACAGGGCATAGGACTGGAAGACCATGGCGATGTTGCGCTTCTGCGGCGGCAGGTCGTTGGCACGGGTGCCGCCGATCACGAGATCACCGGAGGAGATCGTCTCCAGCCCGGCCAGCATGCGCAGGAGCGTGGACTTACCGCAGCCGGACGGACCAACCAGCACGACGAACTCGCCGCTTTTGATCTCGAGGTTGATGTCCTCGAGGATTTTATGCTGGCCGAAGGATTTCGACAGGTTGCGAAACTGGACATCGGTCATGGTCACGCTCCCAAAATGTCATCAATGAAAGGCAGGTAGCCGGCTGTCAGTCCGGCGTCCACCGGCACCACGGCGCCCGTTATGCCGGATGCGCGGTCGGAAGCAAGGAAAGCCACGGCCTCGGCCACTTCCGACGCATTCACGATGCGGCCGAGCGGATAGAGCCGCTTCAGCCGGCCGAGGATCTCGGGATCCTTAGCCAGGCGATGATCCCAGGCGGCGGTGCGGATCGAGCCAGGGCAGACGACGTTGGCGCGCACGCCGCTGCGGCCAAGTTCGACGGCGATCGACTTGGCGTAAGCGTTGATGCCGGCCTTGGCGGCGGCATAGGCCGGATTGCCGAAATGCGCGATGGCGTTGACCGAGGAGATGAAGACGACGCTGCCCGAGCCGCGCGCGGCCATCGCCTTGACCAGCGGATCGGCGAAACTCATCACGCCGGCGAGGTTGAGGTCGAGCTCCTGTTCCATTCTGTCCGGCGTCAACGCTTTCAGCGTCTCGGCGCGCGTCCAGCCGGCATTGTTGACAAGGATATCCGGCACGCCGTCCTTGTCGAGCAGGCTTGAGATCGCCGCTTCGATCGAGGTGCGGTCGAGCAGGTTGAAAACGTGGCACGAGGCGATGTACGGGCTGGTCAGCGCCTCGGCCGACTGGTCGCAGCCGACGATGCGGCCGCCGCGCTCGGCCATCAGCGCCACGATCGCCGAGCCAAGACCGCCGCCGGCGCCGGTGACGACAATTGTCTTGCCCTCGAAATCGCCTTGCGACACCACGATCAGTGCTCCTCGCCACTTCCGACAGGGAGAGAACGCTACCCAACCAAATGTAATTAAGCAACATGATAAACTGCTTGCTTCCCCGAAAACCATCGATAATGTAGGAAAGTAACATAAATCCTGTGCCAACCGGCCAGGCGCGAATGCGCATTATGGGAGGAGATCGGATGAGCCTTGCGAAATGGACTGTCGGCCTGTTGGCCGGAATGAGCATGCTGGCGCTTGCCGCGCCGGCCGATGCGGGCGAGGTGCGCGTCACCGTCGCCGAATACAGCGCCAAGACTGGCCCCTATTTCGAAGAGGTGAAGAAGGAGTTCGAGGCGGCCAATCCCGGCATTACCATCAAATATGAAGTGGTGCCGTGGGACGTGCTCCTACAGAAGCTGACCACCGACATCACTGCCGGCACCAATGCCGATCTGTCGATCATCGGGACGCGCTGGCTGATCGACTTCGTGCAGCAAGACGTCGCCGAGCCGCTCGACAGCTACATCAAGCCCGAGTTCAAGGACCGCTTCATAGATACCTTCCTGCAGCCCTCGATCATGAACGGCCATACCTATGGCCTGCCGATCGCCGCCTCGGCGCGTGCCATGTATTACAACAAGGAGCTGTTCGAGAAGGCCGGCATAGCCAAGCCGCCGGCAACCTGGACCGAGTTGCAGGAGGACGCGCGCAAGATCAAGGCGGTCGGCGCCTTCGGCTACGGCCTGCAAGGCAAGGAGATCGAGACGGACGTCTATTACTACTACGCGATGTGGTCATTCGGCACCGAGATCCTCAACAAGGACGGCACGTCGGGCCTGAGCACGCCGGGGGCGCTTGAAGCGGCCAAGCTTTACAAGTCGATGATCGACGAGGGCCTGACCGAGCCTGGCGTGACCTCCAACAACCGCGAGGACGTGCAGAACCTGTTCAAGCAGGGCAAGGTCGGCATGATGATCACCGCGCCATTCCTCTCCAACCAGATCAAGGAAGAGGCGCCGAGCCTGAAATACGGCGTCGCCGCCATTCCGGCCGGGCCGACCGGCGCGCGCGGCACCTATGGCGTCACCGATTCCATAATCATGTTCAAGAACTCCAAGAACAAGGACGAGGCCTGGAAGCTGCTCGACTTCCTGTTCACCAAGGAGCAGCGCGCCAAGTTCACGCAAGGCGAAGGCTTCCTGCCCGTGAACAAGGAAGAGGCGAAGATGGACTATTACGTCAACAACGCCGACCTCGCCGCCTTCACCGCGCTGTTGCCCGACGCTCGCTTCGCGCCGGTCATCCCGGGCTGGGAAGAAATCGCCCAGATCACTTCCGACGCCATGCAGAAGATCTATCTCGGCAGCGCCGAGCCGGAGGCCGCTTTGAAGGAGGCGGCAGACAAGGCCAACGGCGTACTGAAGAAATAGGGCGTATCTCCCTGCGCCCGTGGCGCGCCCCACCCCGTCGGGGCGCGCCACATCTCTCCGGCTTGGCAATCGCAGGAAAACGGGCGCGGTTTTCTGTCGGATTGCGGAAGAACGACCGGGCAATCGGTTCAGACAAGGACAATCATCGATGTCGGCTCAAACGCCGGCGAGGAATGCAAATCCTGAAGCAATTGCCCAGGAAGAACGACAGCCAAGCCGGCAGGCCAGCGAAATTCCAATGCGGGGACCGTGCCTTGAGCACCAATGCCACTGCCATCTACCCGCAACGCGGTGCAAGCCAGCCGATGCAAAGCCGTGTCGTGCCCTATCTGCTGACGCTTCCCAGCCTTTTGCTGGCGGCGGTGGTGATCTTCTGGCCCGTCTGGGATCTCGTGCAGATCTCGACGCATGACGTGACTCGCTTTGGCCAGCTGCGCGACTTCAGCGGCCTGGCCAATTTCCGGGCGCTTGCTGCCGATCCCGATTTTGTCGCCGCCCTGTGGCGCACCGGCCTATGGACCGTGCTGGTGGTCGGCGGGGCGCTGCTCTTGTCGATCCCGGTGGCGATCATCCTCAATACCGACTTCTACGGCCGTGGGCTGGCCCGCGTCATCATCATGCTGCCCTGGGCGGTGTCGCTCACCATGACGGCGGTGGTATGGCGCTGGGCGCTCAACGGCGAAAGCGGCATGCTGAACTCGGGGCTGATGAAGCTCGGCCTGATCAGCCAGAACATCCAGTGGCTGGCGAGCGCCGAGACCGCCTTCCCGATGCAGGTGCTGATCGGCATTCTGGTGACGGTGCCGTTCACCACCACGATCTTCCTCGGCGGCCTGTCGTCGATCCCCGACGATCTCTACGAAGCCGCGGCGCTGGAGGGCGCGACCCCCTTACAGCAGTTCCGCGAGATCACCTTTCCGCTCCTAAAACCGTTCATCAACATCGCGATCGTGCTCAACACGATCTACGTCTTCAACTCCTTCCCGATCATCTGGGTGATGACTCAAGGGGGACCGGCGAACTCCACCGACATATTGGTCACCCATCTCTACAAGCTCGCCTTCCGCATCGGCAAGCTGGGCGAGGCTTCGGCGGTGTCGCTGGTGATGTTCGTCATCCTGCTCATCTTCACCATGATCTATGTGCGGCTCGCCATGCGGGAGCAACGCGCATGAGAAACGGCAAGCTGAAACGCTCGATCATCGCCTGGCTGCTGCTTGCGCCATTGATCGTGGTGACGATCTTCCCCTTCGCGGTGATGTTCCTCACTGCGGTCAAGCCGCGGACCGAAGTGCTGACGCCAACATGGTGGCCGAGCGAATTCCGCTGGTCGAATTTTGCCGATATGTGGGTGGCGACCGGTTTCGGCCAGGCGCTTCTCAATTCGCTCTATGTCTCGGCGCTCGCCACGATCGGCGCCATCCTGATCTCGGTGCCGGCGGCCTATGCCATGTCGCGCTTCCGCTTTGCCGGTTATGGCGCCTTCCGCCAGTTCCTGCTGATCTCGCAGATGATCTCGCCGATCGTGCTGGTGCTTGGCCTGTTCAGGCTGATGGCCGCCTGGGGGCTGGTCGAGAGCACGACGGCACTCGGCTTCATCTACATGGCCTTCAACGTCGCCTTCACCGTCTGGATGCTGCAGAGCTATTTCGACACCATTCCGCGCGACCTCGAGGAGGCGGCCTGGATGGAGGGAGCCGGCCGCTGGCTGACGCTGCGAAAAGTGTTCCTGCCGCTTTGCCTGCCGGCAATCGCTGTGACGGCGATCTTCACCTTCATCAACGCCTGGAACGAGTTCGTCGTGGCGCTCACCATGTTGCGCAGCCAGGAAAGCTACACGTTGCCGATCCAGGTTTTCTCGCTGGTCGCCGGCCGCTACACGATCGAATGGCACCACGTCATGGCGGCCACGCTGCTGGCGACGCTGCCGGTGGCGATCCTCTTCATCTGGCTCCAGCGCTACCTGGTCCGCGGGCTGGCATTAGGAGCGGTGAAATAGCAATCCCGGCAATTCCAGGAAAACTGTGGAGCGGTTTTCCGTCCGGAATTGCCAAAAACAAATAGTCCACGGAGTTTTGATGCGCATCTTCACCGCCTCCCTGGCGACGGAAACCAACACCTTCTCGCCGGTGCCGACCGACCGGGCCTCGTTCGAGATGGCCTTCTATGCCGGACCGGGAAAACATCCGGAGACGCCGACGCTGTGCTCCTCGCCGATCGTGGCGCTGCGCCGGCGCGCGACGAGCGAAGGCCTGACCGTCATCGAAGGCACCGCCACCTGGGCGGAGCCCGGTGGGCTGGTGCAGCGGCAGGCTTTTGAGGCGCTGCGCGACGAGATCCTCGACCAGCTCAATGCCGCCCTGCCGGTCGATGCGGTGATCCTCGGCCTGCACGGCGCGATGGTGGCGCAGGGTTATGACGACTGCGAGGGCGACCTGCTGGAGCGTGTGCGCGCTATCGTCGGGCCGAAGGTGGTGATCGCCTCGGAATTCGATCCGCACAGCCATCTGACGCCCAAGCGCGTCGCGGCCTCCGACATCATGGCCTATTTCCTCGAATTCCCGCACACCGATTTCTACGAGCGCGGCGAGCATGTGGTCGAGCTCGGCCTTGCCGCGGCGCGGGGCGAAATCAAGCCGGTGATCTCGACCTTCGACTGCCGCATGATCCAGGTGCTGCCGACCAGCCGCGAGCCGATGCGCTCCTTCGTCGACAAGATCAAAGCGCTGCACGGCAAGGACGGCGTGCTGTCGGTCTCGGTCATCCACGGTTTCATGGCCGCCGACGTGCCGGAAATGGGCACGCGAATCCTGGTCATCACCGACAACGACAAGGAAAAGGGCGAGAAGCTTGCCGAGACGCTGGGACGCGAGCTCTATGCGCTGCGCGAAAAGACGGCGATGACGATGCTCTCCGCCTCCGCCGGCATCGAGCGGGCGCTTGCCGTGCGTGCGGCACAGAAGGACAAGCCGGTCGTGATCGCCGATATCTGGGACAATCCGGGCGGCGGCGTGCCGGGCGACGGCACCATCGTGCTCTCCGAATTGTTAGCGCGCGGGATCGACAGGGTCGGCGTCGCCACGATCTGGGATCCGATCGCGGTGACCTTCTGCCAGGCCGCCGGCGAGGGCGCCGTCATCGACCTGCGCTTCGGCGGCAAGGCCGGGCCGCAGGCGGGCGAGCCGATCGACGCACGCGTCACGGTGCTCAAGGCCGTCAGCGAGGGCTGGCAAAGCTTCGGGCCGAGCCGGGTGACGCTCGGGCCGGCTGCGGTGGTTCGCATCGAGGGCACCGAGGTCGACGTCATCCTCAACACCAACCGCACCCAGACCTTCGAGCCGGACATCTTCTCCAATATCGGCGTCGATCCGATGTCGAAGGACATCCTGCTGATCAAGTCGACCAACCATTTCTACGCCGGCTTCGCGCCGATCGCCGCCGAGGTCATCTATGTCGCGGCGCCGAGTTCTTATCCCAGCAATCCGGCGGTGACGGATTACAGGAAGCTGACGAGGCCGATATGGCCGAGGGTGAAGGATCCGTGGAAGGATGAGGCTCCTCCTTCTCCCCCTGTGGGAGAAGGTGTCGCCGCAGGCGACGGACAAGCGACTATCTGAGGTGTCAAGTTGCATTTGCGAACTCGGTTCGCGCGTCGCGTGCTTTTGCATTGAGAATGACGAGCAGCTTTCTGGCGAGAGCGATGCGGATGACCATCTTTTCCTTTCCAGCGGCCTGCAACCGGTGCTGGAAGGCGGCCAGGTGCGGATCGTATTTGGCAACGATGCGGGCAACGAGGAAGAGCACGCCCCTGGGCCCGGCGCGACCGCCACGCACCGGTCTTCGGCCGCTGCGCTTACCGCTGTCATTGGCGATCGGCGCCAAGCCGGCCAGCTTGGCGATGGCCTTGTTGGACAGGATGCCGATCTCGGGCAATTCGGCCATCAGGCGAGCAACGCTGCGCGAGGCGATCCCTTTGAGCGAGCGAAAGGCGCGGTCAAGGCATGCCCACAACGGATCGTCGTCGATCAGCGAGGCGATCTCGCCCTCGAGCCTGCGGCTCTGGCGCACGAGCAACGCGATGACCTCATCGAGGCTGGCGATGGTTTCGGTGTCGGCGGCAGCACTCTTGCGCTGCTTCTGGATGGTGAGATCGCCGGTGACCTGACCGAGCCGTGCCACCAAGGCCTTGAGCCGCTGCTGGGCCGGGCTCGGCGGCAGAGTCGGCTGTACGCGCTTGGCCTGCGCGTAGCCGGCGATCATGGCGGCATCGATCCCATCGGTCTTTTCCAGGAAGCCCATCGCCTCTGCAAAACGGCGCACGCTGCGCGCATTGACGAGAGCGCAAGGCAGGCTCAGATCCCACAGCAGCAGCAAGGCCAGCCGCTCGTAGCCGCCGCTGGCCTCCATGACGGCAAGCTCGACGCCATGGCCCTGACACCAAGCGGCCAGATCGGTGATGCCTGCCGCATCGTTACGGAAGCGGCCTGCCGCCCCGTTCGGCTCGAGATGGGCATCGAGCCATTCTTTCGAAACGTCCACTCCACAGATGGTCTTGTCCACGGTAACCTGCCTTGTGCGTGCGATTGGAGCCAAGCGACTATTCGGTCGTACGTGACGGAGGCGAAGATCCCTGGCTCATCCACGGTTGTGACCGCAGGGGTGTCGGGCGACTTCGCCAAGCCTCGAATCGGATGGCCGTCCGGTTCGAGGCTCAGTCGCTCTTCTCGCACAAAGTCTCCTCCGCGCAGATACAAGGGGTGCTCCAAGGAATGCTGACGTCTCACTCCGCTGGAACACCCCTCATCCGTCTCGGCGCTCCGCGCCGATCCACCTTCTCCCACATGGGGAGAAGGGAGGGGCGCGCTACACCAACCCTCTTTTCACCATCATCGCCTCGGGCGAAGGCATTTTCCCACGGAAGGCCGTGTAAAGCTCTTCCGGGTCTTTGGAGCCGCCGGCGGCGTAGATGTTCTTCCTCAGCCGCTCGGCAAGGTCCGGGTTGAAGGGATCGCCTGTTTCCTCGAAGGCGGAAAAGGCGTCGGCGTCCAGCACCTCCGACCACATGTAGGAATAGTAGCCGGCTGAATACCCCTCGCCGGCGAAGATATGCCCGAAATGCGGGGTGCGGTGACGCATGGCGATGGTGTTGGGCATATGCAGCTTTTCCAGCGTTTCAGCCTCGAACGGAAGCGGCTCGGCCGGCGCGTCCGGCCTTGCGTGATAAGCCATGTCGATCAGCGCCGAGGCGGTGAACTCGACCGTGGCGAAGCCGGCGCCGAAGGTGCGTGCGGCGAGCATCTTGTCGAGCAGGTCCTTCGGCATCGGCTTGCCGGTCTTGACGTGCAGCGCATGCTTTTCCAGCACCGCCGGCACCGTCAGCCAATGCTCATAGAGCTGCGAGGGCAGTTCGACGAAGTCGCGGCTGACCGAGGTGCCGGAGACCGACGGCCAAGTGACGTCGGTCAGCATGCCGTGCAGCGCATGGCCGAATTCGTGAAACAGCGTCTTTGCTTCGTCGACGGAGAGAAGGGCCTGCTCGCCGGCCGGCGGCTTGGCGAAGTTCATGATGTTGTAGATGACGGGCTTCGCGCCTTTCCCAAGCTTGTAGCCGGATTTCAGCGCGCTCATCCAGGCGCCGGAGCGTTTCGAGGGCCGCGCGAAGTAATCCGCCAGAAACAGGCCGCGCTCGCTGCCGTCCGCGTTCTTGACCACGAAGACGCGCGCGTCGGGATGCCAGGCGGCAATGCCCTTCTTCTCCTCGAAGCTGACGCCGAACAGCTTGGTCGCGACATCGAAGCAGGCGTCGATGATGCGCTCAAGCTGCAGGTAGGGCTTCAGCTCGGCTTCGTCGAAAGCGAATTTCTCCGTGCGCAGCTTCTCCTGGTAGAAGCGCCAGTCCCATGCCGCGAATTTGTCGTTGCTGCCGGCTTCGGTGGCCAGCCGCTCCAACTCCTTCTGATCGGCGGCCGCTTTTTCCAGCGCCTTTTCCCAGACCGGATCGAGCAAGTTGTGCACCGCCTTCGGCGTCTTCGCCATCGTGTCGTCGAGCTTAAGCGCCGCGAAAGACTCATAGCCGAGCAGCTTCGCCTTCTCGGCGCGCAGCTTCAGCATGTCGCGCACCACATCGGTATTGTCGCTGGCGCCGCCATTCTGGCCGCGCATGATGAAGGCGCGGAAGGCGATCTCGCGCAGGTCGCGGCGCTCCGAGAAGGTCGAGAACGGCTCGTAGATCGAGCGCGACAGCGTCACCGCATAGCGACCTTTCTGGCCACGCATCTCGGCCGCCTCGGCCATCGAGCTCTTCAAGAAATCCGGGAGGCCGACGAGGTCAGCCTCGTCGAGGAACAGCGCCCAGTCGCGTTCGTCGGCCAGCACATTCTGGCCGAATTTGGTGCCGAGCGAGGAGAGTTCCTCGTTGATTTCCGCCAGCCGCTTCTTGCCTTCCGCATCGAGCTTCGCACCGGAGCGGACGAAGCCTTTCCAGGTCTTTTCCAGCACACGCAACGTCTCGGGATCGAGGCTCAGCCTGTCGCGGCGCTGGTAGAGGTCGTCGATGCGGGCAAACAGCTTCTCGTTCATCGAGATCGCGGAGAAGTGCCGCGACATCTTGGGCGAAATCTCGCGCTCCAGCTGCTGGATGGTGTCGTTGGTGTAGGCGCCGGCCCGACACCAGAAGATCGACGAGACATGGTCGAGCGGCTCGCCGGCGACCTCAAGTGCAGCCAGCGTGTTTTCGATCGTTGCCGCCTCGCTGTTGCCGGCGATCGCGTCGATCTCAGCCTGGTGCGCTGCTAGCGCCGCGTCGAATACCGGCCCGAAATCATTGTCGCCGATGCGGGTGAAATCGGGCAGGCCGAGCGGGCCTTGCCAAAGCGTCAGCGGATGGGCGGCGAGGTCGACGGTCTTTGACATGGGCAAATCCATAGGCGCTTTTGGTGGGGCTGAATGGAGGCGGGTTATCCCGATGTAGGGCGGTGCTCGGCACCGCGCAACAACAGGATCAGTAGGCGCTGCAGTCCTGCGCGACCGCCGTCTGAGTGCTGGCGGTGATGCGGCCGCCGACGACGGTGAAGGTCTCGCGCATCAGCGTGTCGTTCTCGGGGAAATCGTAGCAGGCGAGCACCGTGGTCTCGCCCTTTTCGCTCTTCTCGATGCGATGGCGGATGGCGGCGCCGGCAACCGCGCCTTGCCATTCGTCGATCGAAGCGAGGAATTCCTGCTTGTCCTGGACGACGCCGACATCGTCGAGCTTCATGTGCACCTCTTCAGAAAGCAATTCGGAC
>NZ_RZSR01000871.1:0-2554 GCF_004023265.1 Mesorhizobium sp. M1A.F.Ca.IN.020.06.1.1 | reverse complement strand
GAATACGCCAGCGACTTCACGCCAATTACCGATATGCGTGCAACCGCCGAGTATCGGGCGCTGGCGGCGAAGAATCTTTTGCTGCGCTTTTATGTCGAAACCACCGGCACCAGGGCGCCGTTCCAAGTGACCCGCAACGAGGCGGCCTGATGGACAAGCACGCCACTCCCAACCTCAAGGCCGAAAAAATCGTCGGCGGCGTCGCCACCGAGCAGCGGCACGATTCCGCGCACAAGCATGTCAGCGGCGCCGCCGTCTATATCGACGACATGCCTGAGCCTGCCGGCACGCTGCATGTCGGCCTTGGCCTCGCCAAGGTCGCGCACGGCACGCTGAAGAGCATTGATCTGTCGGCGGTGCGCGCAGCGCCAGGCGTCGTCGATGTGCTGACCTGTGCCGACGTGCCCGGCGACAACGACGTCTCGCCGAGCAACATGCATGACGATCCGGTGCTCGCCGAGCACAAGGTGCACTTCTACGGCCAGCCGATCTTCGCCGTGGTAGCTGAGACACGCGAGGCGGCGCGCCGTGCGGCACGCCTGGCTAGGATCGAATATGACGAGCTTCCGGCCGTGATCGACATCTGGGACCTCGACCCGGTCAAGGACAAGCAGGTCACCACGCCGCTGATCCTGAAGCGCGGAGATGCGGCTGCCGCGATTGCGGCGGCGCCCCGCCGCATCAAGAACCGCATGTGGCTTGGCGGCCAGGACCATTTCTACCTCGAGGGCCAGGTCTCGCTGGCGATCCCCGGTGAGGACGACGAGGTGATCGTCTATTGCTCCACGCAGGGGCCGAGCGAGACGCAGCATCTGATTGCGCATGCGCTCGGCGTGCCGAGCCATGCGGTGACGGTGGAGGTGCGCCGCATGGGCGGCGGCTTCGGCGGCAAGGAGACGCAGGCCAACCAATGCGCGGCCATAGCCGCCATCGCGACCAAGAAGCTGAACCGCGCGGTGAAGATCAGGCTCGACCGCGACGAGGACATGACCGCCACAGGCAAGCGGCATGATTTCGCCATCGACTACGAGGTCGGCTTCGACGACGAGGGCAATATCCTCGGCGTCGATTTCACCTATGCCCTGCGCTGCGGCTTCTCCGCCGACCTGTCCGGTCCCGTCGGCGACCGGGCGCTCTTCCATTGCGACAACGCCTATTTCTATCCGGCGGTGCACGCGAAATCGGCGCCGCTTTTCACCAACACGGTCTCGAACACCGCCTTCCGCGGCTTTGGCGGCCCGCAAGGCATGGTCGGCGCGGAGCGCGTCATCGACGAAGTGGCCTTCGCGGTCGGCAAGGATCCGCTCGAAATCCGCAAGCTCAATTTCTATGACCCGATGGATGCGATCGGCGAACGCTGCCTCACGCCCTATCACCAGAAGGTCGAGGACAACATCATCCACCGCATCGTCGCTGAGCTGGAGGAAAGCGCCAATTACGCGCGGCGGCGGCGCGAGATCAGCGCCTTCAACAACAACAGCCGCTTCATCAAGCGCGGCCTGGCGCTGACGCCGGTCAAGTTCGGCATTTCCTTCACAAAGACCGAGGCCAACCAGGCCGGCGCCCTGGTGCATGTCTATGCAGACGGCTCGGTGCATATGAACCATGGCGGCACCGAAATGGGCCAGGGCCTGCATCTCAAGGTGGCGCAGGTCGTCGCCGAGGAATTCCAGATCGATCTCGACCGGGTCAAGATCACCGCCACCACCACAGCCAAGGTGCCGAACACCTCGCCGACGGCGGCATCTTCCGGCGCCGACCTCAACGGCATGGCGGCGCAGGATGCCGCTCGGCAGATCCGCAAGCGGCTGACGGATTTCGCGGCCGAAAAATACCAGGTGCCGCTCGACCAGGTCGTGTTCTTGCCCAACCGGGTGCGCATCGGCAACCAGGAAATCGCCTTCAACGATCTGGTCAAGCAAGCCTACATGAACCGCGTCCAGCTCTCGGCGGCTGGCTTCTACAAAACGCCGAAGATCCATTGGGACCGCAGCAAGGGCCGCGGCCATGCCTTCTACTACTACGCCTATGGCGCGGCCTGCTCGGAAGTCTCGGTCGATACGCTGACGGGCGAATATGTCGTCGAGCGCACCGACATCCTGCACGATGCCGGCCGCTCGCTGAACAGCGCGATCGACCTCGGCCAGGTCGAGGGCGGCTTCATCCAGGGCATGGGCTGGCTGACGACGGAAGAGCTTTGGTGGGACAACGGCGGCCGGCTGCGCACGCATGCGCCGTCGACCTACAAGATCCCGCTCGCTTCCGACCGGCCAAAAATCTTCAACGTCAAGCTGACCGACTGGTCGTCGGCCTACGAGCCGACCATCCATCGCTCCAAGGCGGTCGGCGAGCCGCCGCTGCCGCACGGCATGTCGGTGCTGCATGCGCTCTCCGACGCGGTGGCGAGTGTCGCCGATCACAGGATCTGCCCGCGCCTCGATGCCCCGGCGACGCCGGAACGGGTGCTGATGGCGATCGAAAGGCTGAAGCGGGAAGCCGCAAAGCCGGCCTGAACCGGCCAAAACGTGCAATTCGAGGCGCGAAACGCTATATT
>NZ_RZSR01000870.1:0-2557 GCF_004023265.1 Mesorhizobium sp. M1A.F.Ca.IN.020.06.1.1 | reverse complement strand
ACATCGCCCCGCTCGGCGATTCCAAGCGCCTCAGGCGCGGCCAGATCGCGATCGCCATCGGCAATCCGCTCGGCTTCGAATGGACCGTCACCGCCGGCGTCGTCTCGGCGCTCGGCCGCTCGATGCGCGCCTCGACCGGCAGGCTGATCGACGACGTCATTCAGACGGACGCCGCGCTCAACCCCGGCAATTCCGGCGGACCGCTGGTGTCGTCGGCTGGCGAAGTCGTCGGTGTCAACACCGCCCTGATCCACGGCGCGCAAGGCATTGCCTTCGCGGTCGCCTCCAACATCGCCAATTTCGTCATTTCCGAGATCATCCGCTTCGGCCGCGTGCGCCGCGCCTTCATCGGCGTCTCTGCCGATACGACCAACCTGCCGCGCCGTGCCGCACTTCTCTCGCAGGTCACGACCCACACGGCCGTGCGCCTGCGCAGTGTCGAGAAGAACGGCCCCGCCGCGAGGGCTGGCCTGAAGGAAGGCGACATCATCGCCGCTCTCGACGGCCGACCGGTCACCGGCGTCGATGATCTCGTGCGCATGCTCGACGCCGACCGCATCGGTCGCGAGACGCTCTGCACCGTCGTGCGCCGCACCGGCGTCAGCCAGGTCGCCGTGACGCCGGTGGCGCGGACGAACTGAGACCCGCTGTCCGGCCTAGCTCCCGGCCGCACCTTTGGCGTATTGCGCCAGGAATTCTTCGCTCGGCGCGATAGGCTTGATCACGTCGATCAGCACGCCGTTGGGGTCCTTGGTGATGAAATGGCGCTGGCCGAAGGGCTCGTCGCGCAAGGTGCGCAGGATCGGCAGGCCTGCGGCCACGATGCGCTCATAGACGGCGTCGGGATCGCGGACCTCGAAATTGATCAGCAGGCCGGACGTGCGTCCCCGGCCTCCTCAGGGATCGTCTCATGGTCCCCGTCGACGATGCCGAGATTGACGCGGCGATCCTCGGCCGACTGCAGATGGACGTACCAGTCGCTGTCGAACAGCGCCTTGAAGCGGAAATGCTCGACATAAAAGGCCGCCGTGGCGGCGACGTCGCCGGTCATCAGCACCGGATAATAGCTGGTCGTCTTCATCTTTCTTTCTCCTGCCATCCAACATACAGTCTGTATGTAAGTGCAATTAACATACAGGCTGTATGTATGCAACCAGAGTCTGGACGCCGCTCCAACCGCGACCGCACCGAGGCAACGCGCGCCGATCTGATCCGCGCGGCGCGAAAATTGTTCACGGAAAAATCCTATGCGGAGACGGGCACGCCGGAGATCGTGGCCGCCGCCGGCGTGACGCGTGGGGCGCTCTATCATCATTTTGCCGACAAGCAGGCGTTGCTCGCCGCGGTCGTCGAACAGGAGGCAGCGACCGTCGCAGCGGAGATCGACCGCGCCTCGCCCGCCTCGCTCTCGGCCCGCGATGCCTTGATCTCCGGCTCCGACGCCTATCTCGCAGCGATGCGCGCGCCCGGCCGCACGCGGCTTTTGCTGCTCGATGGGCCGGCCGTGCTTGGCCGCGCGGCGATGGACGAGATCGACAACCGCCACGGCAACCGCTCGCTGCGCGAAGGCCTGATCGCAGCCATGCGCGCGCGCTCGATGGTCAAGCTGCCGGCCGAGGCGCTGGCCGCGGTGCTGGCCGCCGCCTTCGATCGCGCGGCTTTGGCCATCGAGGCCGGCGCATCGGCCGAGGAGTATCGCGCCGTGCTGATGGCGCTCATGGACGGCTTGTCTCCGGCTCCTCGTCCGTCCAAACGCCCGGCTCCAGCTCGTTGAAGCAGCCGAGCTGCCGCTTGAACTCGTCGATGAGCCACGACGCCGCCGGCTTGGGGCTCCGGTCGAAAGGGGACACCGCCATGTCCATACTGCTTGTTACCTCCAGCCCGCGCGGCGCCGCCTCGCACTCGACCCGCGTCGCCACCGATCTTGCTCAGAAGCTGGCCGCCGCCGATCCGTCCAACACACTTGTCGTGCGCGACTTGGTCGCCGATCCGCTGCCGCATATCGATCCCGACTACGCCACCGGCATCTATACCCCCGCCGAGGCGCGCAGCCCGCGTCAGGCCGAGGTGGTCGGCGTGTCCGACGCGGTGCTCGACGAGCTGTTCGCGGCCGACACGATTATCCTCGCCACCGGTTTCATCAACTTCAACATTTCCTCGACGTTGAAGTCGTGGATCGACCACGTCGCACGCTCGGGCAGGACCTTTGCTTATGGTGAGAATGGCCCGAAGGGCCTGGTCGCCGGCAAGAAGGTCTATATCGTGCTTGCTTCGGGCGGCATCTATTCCGAGGGTGCCGCGGTGCAGATGGATCACGCCATCCCCTACCTGCGCGGCGTGCTTGCCTTCCTGGGCATGACGGACGTCGAAGTGATCCGCGTCGAAGGCGTCGGCATGGGCGCCGACGCGGTCACCGCCGCGCTTGCCAAGGCCACCGCCAAGGTGGATGCGATCGCGGCCGCGGCTGCTAACGCGGACGGGATCGCCGTGGCCGCGTAATCATTGCCCTGAGAACGGAAAAACCCTGAGAATGAAAAGGCGGGCGCCGATCGGCGCC
>NZ_RZSR01000869.1:0-2561 GCF_004023265.1 Mesorhizobium sp. M1A.F.Ca.IN.020.06.1.1 | reverse complement strand
CCATACTTCTCCTTGAACTCCTTCTGCAGTTCCGGCCGCGAGAACCAGTCTTTGCGATAGGTCCAGCCGACCACGTCGCCCATGGCCGGCAGCGCCCAGTAGTTCGGCGTGTTCTTCGGCCATTCGGAATAGCCGACGACGGTCGCCGGCACGAAGTCGTCCATGCTGATCTTCTCCTTGTCGAAGAAGTCGTTCAGCTTGACGTAATGACCGTTCTCGGCCGCGCCGCCGATCCACTGGCTGTCGCCGATGATCAGGTCGCAGAGCTTGCCGTGTGAGTTGAGCTCATTGAGGAAGCGGTCGGCATAGTTGGTCCACGGCACGAATTCGAACTTCATGCCGATGCCGGTTTCCTTGGTGAAGTCCTTGGACAATTCCACGAGCGCGTTGGCCGGATCCCAGGCCGCCCAGCAAAGCGTCAGATCTTCCGCATGCGCCGCGTTCGAGACGGCGGTCGACGCGAGTGCCGCCGAGGCCAGTCCCAACGCCAGTTTCAAGGTCGATTTCATGCCTTACCTCCCATTTGCGAAACGCGTCCGGATGACGGTTTCAAAAGCCTCAACCTCGCTCCTCCGAGGGCCTGAACATGGCGCGCGCCGCGTCGCCGATGTTTAGTAATTTGTTTAGTGATGCTCTTTTTACTAAACAATGCAAGCGAATTCGTTGCTGCGCCGCAGCATGACGAAAGCGGTGCTTGAAATCGTTGGGAAATAACTGTTGGTGCTTGGCGGCTCGTGCTTCAGCCGGCTACCTGACGGTCTTCGGGCCCACCGTGACCGGCCGGATCCGCGGCGCCGGAGGCAGCAGCTCGCGGATGTCGGCAAAGGGGAAGAGGGGCTCGAACCGGAACGCCTCGGCCAGCGCGCCGGGCGCGCCGTTGCATTGGCCGGCGCGGAACGCGTTCTGCATGCGTGCACCGTTGAGATAATGCTCGGGCCCCTGTGAGCGATGCGCGAGAATGGCCTGCGCCTTGAGGTCCCAGTGGCTGGAAATGTCGACGTAATGCGACGGCGAGAAACCTGTGCCGCCCAGTGTGTCGGCATGCAGCACCGGTACCTCGAAGGACGCCGCGATGCGCACGCCATCCGACAGCGCGCGGTGGTCGCCGTGATAGTCGTTCGGCGCATGCGTGATCGCGAGGTCGGGTTGCACCTCGCCGATCAGCGCCTTGAGTGTGCCGATCAATGCGGCATCCGCAACCAGCGCCCCGTCGGGGAAATCGAGGAAACGCGGTGTGACGCCGAGCAGGGTGGCCGCCTCGGTCGCTTCCTCGCGCCGCGCTTTGACAAGCGCCTTCGGATCGCCTTTGCCGCCCTTGGCTCCGTCCGTGGCTATCGCAAAAGTCAGCTCTGCGCCTAGCGCGGCATAGGCGGCCAGCGTACCGAACATGAATATCTCGATATCGTCGGGATGAGCCCCCAGCGCCAGTATCTTCACTTCTTTTCTCCCGGAATTGGAACGTGCCGAACGGAATCCTGCTCGCCCTCATCGCCTATGCAAGCTATTCGTGGAGCGATGCCGTCATCAAGAGCCTGGGCGGGCAGTTCACCGTCTTCGAGATCGGCTTCTTCGTAACCTTGTTTGCCGGCTGTTTCCTGTTCTTCACAAGGCCTGCCGATGAGCGCTGGCGCGACTTCTGGCGCACCAGCCGGCCCTGGGCCGTGCAGGCCCGCGCCTGGGCGGGCATCGCATCGGGCGTGCTCAGCGTCTATGCCTTCACCACCATCCCGCTGGCGGAAGTCTACGCGTTGATTTTCCTGGCGCCCTTGTTCGTCACCATCCTCTCCACTCTCATCCTGAGGGAGAAGGTTGGGCCGTGGCGATGGCTTGCCGTGGTCGCCGGATTTGCCGGGGTCATGCTGGTCGTCAGGCCGGGTTTCCGCGAACTTCATCTCGGCCACCTCGCGGCCTTCGCCATCGCCTTTCTTGCCGCTACCAGCGTCATCCTGATGCGGTCGCTGGCGCAGCAGGAGAAGCGCACGACGATGCTCGGCGTGCTTGTCGGCTATGGCCTGCTGTTCAATGGCCTCGGCGTGGCGGCAACGTCCTTCACCTTGCCGGATGGCAGGCAGCTGATCTGGCTGGTCATGGCCGGCGCCTTCACCGCCGGCGGTCAGCTGTTGCAGCTTCTCGCGGCCAAATACGCGCCTGCCAACCGGATCGCGCCGACGCACTATTCGCAGATCGTCTGGGCGGTGGTGCTGGGCTCGTTGTTCTTCCAGGAAGATCCCGACCTGCTGACGCTGGCCGGCCTTGCAGTGCTCGGCGCCTCGGGCCTGCTGACCATGGTTCGCGAGGAGGTACGGCTGGGCACCGTGCGCTGGAACCCGTTCACGCGCACCAGGCTTTAGGCAATTCCGGGACAGGTTGCGCGCTCACCGTGGCCGCTGATATGCGGACGCCATGAACAGAGGAATTTTGCCGGAACTCCCGGTATCCGCCGTGCTGCCGGTGCTCGGCGCCTCGGGCCTGCTGACCATGGTTCGCGAGGAGGTACGGCTGGGCACCGTGCGCTGGAACCCGTTCACGCGCACCAGGCTTTAGGCAATTCCGGGACAGGT
>NZ_RZSR01000868.1:0-2561 GCF_004023265.1 Mesorhizobium sp. M1A.F.Ca.IN.020.06.1.1 | reverse complement strand
TCCTGTCGCTGCTCGAATTCCACTGCGGCGCCACCGTCACCTTCGGCGCCTCCTGGGACGTCTTCAAGCATTCCAACCATCCGATCGAGCTGCACGGGACGGAAGGCTCGCTCAGGCTACCCGATCCCGACACGTTTGGCGGCACGGTCTCGCTATCGGCGCACGGCGCCGACTGGAAGGATTTCGAGAGCGAAGGCGAGCTCTACGGCGCGCGCAACTGGCCCTATGCCGCACCGGACCGCGCCAACTATCGCATGCTCGGCGTCGCCGACTTGGCGCGGTCGCTGTTGGAAGGGCGCAGACCCCGCGCGTCCGGCGAACTGGCGCTGCACGTGCTCGAGGTCATGGAAGCGATCCTCGCCTCCGGCGAAAGCCGGAACTCCGTCGCCGTCGTCGGCTCGGTCGACCAGCCGCCGCTGCTCGGCGAAGACGAGGCGGCGAGCCTGCTTGCCTGAGGCGCCGTGATCGCCCAGCGGGAGTTCGGTATCCCTAGGCCGACTGGCGCATCACCAGCGTCGCGTCGAGATTGACCTTCGCCGCGACGGGCGCGCCGTCCTCGTCGAGCAGGGTAAGCAGCGTCTCGACGCTGCTTCCGGCCATCGCCGCGAAATCCTGCGCCATGGTGGTGAGCGCCGGGCAAGTGTAGCGGCTGAGCGGATGGTCGTCATGCGCAGCCACCCGCAGGTCGCAATCCGCCTTGCGGCCCACCTTCAGCCCTTTCGAGAAGGCGGCCGCCATCACGCCGAAGGCGAGACGATCGTTGGCGCACAATATGGTCTTGCCCGGCAGGCCGCCATTGCCGAGCAGCTTTTCCGTCTGTTCGTAGCCGATCCGTTCGAACTCCCATGTGTAGTCGTCGGTATTGCCGAAGACGAGCGGCTCCTGCCCGAGCCGCTTCATGGCATTGACATAACTCTCCACCCGCTCGCGCGAATTATGATTGACGTGCGGAATATCGAAATAGACCGGGGCATCGCCCGAGCGGCAGAGATAGTCGACGATGGTCGACATGCTCTGCACATTGTTGTTGCCGACGAAAGGCGTGCCGCCTTCGAGATAGGTGTCGAAATAGACAATCGGGATCGCCTGCGTCAGCTTCTCGATCGCTCGCTGGTCCGAGCGCCGGCCGAGCGGTGCTATCAGCGCGCCGGAGACCTTCAACGACAAGATCGTCCGCGTCGCCTCGGCTTCCAGTTCGCTCGATCCATGCGAGGAAATGACGATCGGCCAATAGCCTTCGTCGCGTAGCCTGAGTTCGATGCGGCTGACCATCTCGGAATAGAACGGGTCGGTCACCGTCGGCACGACGATGCCGATGCTGCGGGTGCGCTTGCGGTTGAGGTTTCGCGCGAACAGATTGGGCTGATAGTCGGACGAGCGCAGCGCATCCTCGATGCGTTTTCGCGTCGCCGGCTTGACGCTGGTCGGATCGTCGAAGAATTTCGACAAGGTCGGCCTGGAGACGCCGCAGGAACGGGCGAACTCCTCCATCGTCTTGTGAGTCATCGGCATCCAAACCCTCGCGGCATGGAACCTCGCTCCCATGGCGCTGCTCCGGCGCTCATACGGTGCATCGCCGTGCGCCTGCAAGTTGAAACTTTACAGGAAGCTCCGCAAGTTTCAACGCGTCCGGAGAAATTATTCCATGCGTAAATTTATTAATTGACGTGAAAAAGAGGGGGCCGTATTCCAAGCCCTAAAGCCATGCATGGCGAATGCCGGGAGGACGTGATGAAGAAGCTGGTCTCAGCCGGCGAGATCCTCGTCGAGATCATGGCGGAATCAATCGGCCAGAGCTTCCTCGAGCCCGGTCCGCTGGCCGGCCCCTTTCCGTCCGGCGCCCCGGCGATCTTCATCGGCCAGGCGGCGGCGCTCGGCCAGCCTGCGGGTCTCATCGGCGCCGTCGGCGGGGACGATTTCGGCCAGTTGAACATCGACCGGCTCAGCGCGCTCGGCGCCGACGTTTCGGCAATCGCCGTCCGTGAAGGCCATGCAACCGGCACCGCCTTCGTCGCCTACCGGACCGATGCATCCAGGCATTTTGTTTTCAATATCCGGAACAGCGCCGCCGGCCTTTTGGAAATGGACGATGCCGCCAAGCGGCTCTTGGCCGGAGCCGATCATGTCCATGTCATGGGCTCTTCGCTTTTTTCCGATCGCGCCACCGACGTCGCACTCGCCGCGATCGCGGCCGTGAAGGCCAAGAGCGGCACGGTGTCCTTCGATCCGAACATCCGTCGCGAGATCATGCAGGCGTCCGGCACGCGTCAGGCGCTCGATCATGTGCTCGCGCAGACAGATGTCTTCCTGCCGAGCGGCAACGAACTGTTCCTTTTCTCGTCCGCCAGCGACGAACAGGCCGCGGTCCGCGAATTGCTGGGGCGAGGCATCTCCTGCATCGTGCTGAAGAAAGGCGCCGATGGCGCCACTTATCACGACCGCAAGGGCACGCTCGCCATGCCCGGCTTTGTGGTCGAGGAAGTCGATCCGACCGGCGCCGGCGATTGCTTCGGCGCCGCCTTCGTTTCCTTCTGGCTGCGCGGTGCCTCGCCCGCCGATGC
>NZ_RZSR01000867.1:0-2562 GCF_004023265.1 Mesorhizobium sp. M1A.F.Ca.IN.020.06.1.1 | reverse complement strand
CCACAAGGGGGAGGGTGCAAGCTCCTCAGATCAATAGATCTTTGAGAACTTCTCGATGTTGGTCTTGTCGAACTGGAAGGGCGGAGCCATCGCAGCCGAGTTGGTTTCGTCGAGCGTCACCTTGCCGACGCGGCCGATCGACAGCGTGGCGCCGGGCTTGGCCTCTTCTTTCTTCACCGCCAGGTCATGCGCGAGATAGATCGCCGAGTAGCCGAGGTCGATCGGGTTCCACAGCGCGACCGCCTGGCTGGCGCCGTTGTCGATGAACTTCTTGAACTCCGACGGCAGCGCGAGGCCGGTGACGTTGACCTTGCCGATCAGGTTCTCGTCGGTGACGACCTGCGCGGCGGCAACGACGCCGACGGTGGTCGGCGCGATGATCGCCTTGAGGTTCGGATAGGATTTCAACAGGCCCTTGGCTTCGTCGGTGCTCTTGGCGGAGTCGTCGTCGCCATAGACGGTGGCGACCAGCTTGATCTTCGGGAACTTCTCCGGCAGCACCTTCTTGGCCGCTTCGATCCAGGCATTCTGGTTGGTCGCGGTCGAGGATGCCGAGAGGATGGCGACATCGCCGCCTTCCGGCAGGTAGTCGGCGGCGAGCTTGATGATGGTCTCGCCGATCAAATTGGTGTCGGACGGGTTGAGGTGGAGCTGGCGGCCTTCCTTGGCGACGCCGGAGTCCCACGAGATCACGGTGATGCCGCGATCCATCGCCTTCTTCAGCACCGGCACCAGCGCATCGGCGTCATTGGCCGAGACGGCGATGGCATTGACCTTCTGCGCGATCAGCGAGTTGATCACCTCGATCTGCGCCTCCGCCGTCGCTTTGGTCGGACCGGTATAGATCACGTCGACGTCGCCCAGTTCCTTGGCCGCTTCCTCGGCGCCCTTGTTGGCGGCGTCGAAGAAGCCGTTGCCGAGCGACTTCACGACCAGCGCGATCTTGACGTTCTCGGCATAGGCGCCATTCACGAACATGGCGGCGGAAAAGGCCGCCGTGACCAGCAGTTTCTTCAAAAAGCTCATTCGAATATCCTCCCTTGAGCGTTGCATTCCATCGCCGCTGCGGGCGCGAGTTGTCCTCAGGCCTGCAGTGAAGATTCCTCCTTGTCGCTTGACTGTTTGCGGGCGACGATCAGCGCCACACCCGCGGTTTCCAGCATCTTGGCTTCGCGGTCGTCGATACCGTCGTCTGTGATCACGGTCGTGATGCGCGACAGCCCGCACAGGATCAGGCTGGATCGCATGCGGAATTTCGAGGAATCGACCAGCACCACCAGCTCGTCGGCCTGGTCGATCAGTTTTTGCTCCGCCTGGATCAGCAGCGGGTCGCCTTCCATCAAGCCGAGCGGGCCTAACCCTTGAGCGCCCATGAACATGCGCCGCGCATAGAAATTGCGCGTCACGTCATTGTCGAAGGGCGACAGGATGATGTTCTGCTCGCGATAGATCGTGCCGCCCGACAGCATCACCATGTTCTTCGAGTGCTTGAGCAGATGCTCGGCGATCGGGAACGAGTTGGTGAAGATCGGCATGCGGCGGCCGGTCAGGAAATGCACCATCTGGAAGGTCGTGGTGCCGCCATTGATGATGATTGGCTCGCCGTCCTTGCAAAGGTTCACCGCTTCCCGCGCGATCGCCCGCTTCTGCGCGGCGTTCAGCGTTTCGTTGACCGAGAAGGGCCGGCCGGCAAGGCCGATGACTTGCGGCGGTGAGATCGCCTCGGCGCCGCCGCGCACCCGGCGCAGGCGCTTTTGCACATGCAGCGCCGCGATATCGCGCCGGATCGTCGCCTCGGAGGAGTCCGTCAGGTCGACCATTTCCTGCACCGTCACCACAGGCTTTTCCTGGACGGCGGACAGAATGATCCTGTGGCGCTCTTTTTCGTGCATGGTTCCTCCCTGCCTGGCTATCAGGCACCAGAAAACGCGCAGTGTCAATCATTTCCGATCACATATTTTCATTGTGCAGTGCAATATGATCGATTTTGATCGTTTGTGATTGACAAGAGGCCCAGTTGCGTAGACATTCCAGCCAGAATTGGACTGCTCATTTTTAGCGTCCCAAGGGAGGATACCTATGCTCGACAAGCGCTCCGGCTCGCGCCTCGCCAATTTGTGGGACGATGCAAAGGCCGAAGGGATGAGCGGTCCCGAGCTTCTGGTCTATCGCTCGAACACGCTGGGTTCAGACAAGCGCGTCACCAATTATGGCGGCGGCAACACCTCGTCCAAGGTCTGGCAGAAAGACCCGCTGACCGGTGAGGACGTCGAGGTGCTGTGGGTCAAGGGCTCGGGCGGCGACAGCGCTTCGATCAAGCTCGACGGGTTCGCGACCCTCTACATGGACAAGCTGCGCGCGCTGAAGAGCCTCTATCGCGGCGTCCACCACGAGGATGAGATGGTGGGCTACCTGCCCCACTGCACCTTCAACCTCAATCCGCGCGCGGCTTCCATCGACACGCCGCTGCATGCCTTCGTGCCGAAGGCTTGCGTCGACCACATGCATCCCGATGCCATTATCGCGATAGCCGCGGCGAAGGACTCCAGAGCGATCACGAAA
>NZ_RZSR01000866.1:0-2562 GCF_004023265.1 Mesorhizobium sp. M1A.F.Ca.IN.020.06.1.1 | reverse complement strand
CAACGACTGCGTCGCCCGCCACATCGACGGCGGCCTCGACCCGTTCACCGCCTCTATGGCCAAATACTGGCTGTCCGACCTGCAGGGCAAAGTCGTCGACGAATGCCTTCAACTGCATGGCGGCTATGGCTACATGAACGAATATCCGATCGCCCGCATGTTCCGCGACGCCCGCGTCCAGCGCATCTACGGCGGCACCAACGAGATCATGAAATTGCTGATCGGGCGCTCTCTGTGAGCGCAGCGACCGGCAAATCCAAGGAGCACGAAAATGGCCGAAGCTTATGTCTATGACGCCGTGCGCACGCCGCGCGGCCGAGGCAAGAAGGATGGCTCGCTGCACGAGGTGCCGGCGGTGCGGCTCGCGGCAAAGACGCTTGAGGCGCTGCGTGACCGCAACGCGCTCGACACCGGCACGGTCGACGACATCATCTTCGGCTGCGTCGATCCGGTCGGCGAAGCGGGCTCGGTCATTCCGCGCGCCGCCGCCTTCGAGGCCGGCTACGACACCAGGGCGCCCGGCATGCAGATATCGCGCTTCTGCGCTTCCGGACTCGATGCCATCAATTTCGGCGCGGCCAAGATCGCGCAAGGCGCGGACGAGATCGTCATTGCCGGGGGCGTAGAATCCATGTCACGTGTCGGCATGGGCATGTCCGGCGGCGCCTGGTTCATGGACCCCTCCGTCGGCCTTCCCGGCTGGTTCGTGCCGCAGGGCATCTCGGCCGACCTGATCGCGACGAAATACGGGTTCAGCCGCGACGACGTCGACGCTTACGCCGTCGAGAGCCAGAAGCGCGCCGCCAAGGCGTGGGACGACGGCCGCTTCAAGAATTCGGTGGTCCCGATCAAGGACCAGAACGGCCTCACCATCCTCGACCGTGACGAGCACATGCGGCCTTCGACCGACATGCAGTCGCTCGCCTCGCTCAATCCGTCCTTCGTCATGCCGGGCGAGATGGGCGGGTTCGATGCGGTGGCCGTGCAGAAGCATCCGGCAGTCGAGGAAGTGAACCACGTCCACCATGCCGGCAACTCGTCCGGCATCGTGGACGGCGCCGCTGCTGTACTGCTCGGCTCCAAGAAGGCCGGCAAGGCCATGGGCCTGAAGCCCCGCGCGCGCATCCGCTCGTTCGCCAATATCGGTTCCGAGCCGGTGCTGATGCTGACCGGCCCGGTCGACGTCACCGAAAAGCTCTTGAAGCGTGCCAAAATGAAGCTGTCGGACATCGACCTCTTCGAGCTCAACGAGGCCTTCGCTTCCGTTGTGCTGCGCTACATGCAGGCCTTCAACATCCCGCATGACCAGATCAACGTCAATGGCGGCGCGATCGCCATGGGCCATCCGCTCGGCGCCACCGGCGCGATGATCTTCGGCACGGTGCTGGACGAGCTGGAGCGCCGGGACCTGAACACCGCGCTGGTCACGCTCTGCATCGGCGCCGGCATGGGCACTGCCACCATCATCGAACGCGTCTGACGGGGAGAGAAAAGATGAGCTACACCAATTTCACCCTCGACATGGACGCCGATGGGATCGCGCTGGTCACCTGGGACATGCCGGGCCGCTCGATGAACGTCTTCACCGAAGAGGCGATGCGCGAGCTCAACGCCATCGTCGATCGTGTGGCGGGCGACGCCGCCATCAAAGGCGCGGTCATCACCTCCGGCAAGGACAGCTTCTCCGGCGGTGCCGACATCACCATGCTGCAGAAGATGCTCGCCACCTTCGCCGTCGAAAAGGAAAACGACCTCGAAAAGGCGACCAAGGCGCTGTTCGACAATGCCGGTTACATGACCGGTCTGTTCCGCAAGATCGAGACCTGCGGCAAGCCGTGGGTGTCGGCGATCAACGGCACCTGCATGGGCGGCGCCTTCGAGATGTCGCTCGCCTGCCACGGCCGCGTCGCGGCCGATTCCGACAAGGTGAAGATGGCGCTTCCCGAGGTGAAGATCGGCATCTTCCCGGGCGCCGGCGGCACCCAGCGCGTGCCGCGGCTGACCGATCAGCAGCAGGCGCTGCAGATGCTGACCAGCGGCCAGAATCTGACGCCGCAAAAGGCGAAGTCGATGGGCCTGATCCACGAGATCGCCGAGCCGAAGAAGCTTGTCGAGACCGCCAAGGCGATGATCAAAAACGGCCTGAAGCCGGTGGCGCCATGGGACGAAAAGGGTTTCAAGCTGCCCGGCGGTCCGATCTATTCGGCGGCCGGCGCCAATCTCTGGCCGCCGGCCATCGCCATCCTGCGCCGCGAGACCTTTGGCAACTATCCGGCGGCCGCCGCGATCCTGAAATGCGTCTATGAGGGCCTGCTGGTGCCCTTCGACACCGGGCTCCGGATCGAGCAGCGCTACTTCACCGAGATCATGCAGACCAAGGAAGCGGCGGCGATGATCCGCTCGCTTTTCGTGTCGCTGCAGGAACTGAACAAGGGCGCGCGCCGCCCGACCGGCGTGCCGGACAGCAAGTTCAAGAAGATCGGCATACTCGGCGCCGGCTTCATGGGCGCCGGCATTGCCTATGTCACGGCCAGGGCCGGCATTCCGGTCGTGCTGCTCGAC
>NZ_RZSR01000865.1:0-2581 GCF_004023265.1 Mesorhizobium sp. M1A.F.Ca.IN.020.06.1.1 | reverse complement strand
AAGCAGGACATCGTCGGCATAGGCGCGCACCTTGCGGCCGGGATCGGCCCTGCCCGCGACGAAGATCTTGCCGCCGTCGATCTCAACCGCCTCGACGGCGATCTTCGGCTCGTCTGCAGCGGCGTTCTGGGTCGCGGGAGCCGAAGCCTGATCCGTAGCTGCCGGTGCCGTTTCAGCCGGCGCCGCCGCCGGGGCAGACGCCGCCGGCGCGGTTGCGGCCGGGGCCTGCGCATCCGGGGCGGCTGCCTGACCGGTGGCGGCAGGTGCCTCCGGCTTGGCCGCGGGCTGCGGAATGGTCAGCAATTCGGACGGCTTGCCCGGCTCCTCGACCATCGCCAGCACCTGGCCGGTCGGGCTCTGCGGCACTGAGACGACGGCGGTCTGCGCCGAGGCGACTGCGACGCCGCCAGCGGTCGAGCGCAGCGTGATCGTGTAGTCGCCGGGCTTCAGCGGATCGTCGAGCACGATGGCGAAGGCGCCGTCGGGACCGGCATCGGTCGAGCCGAGCACCGTGCCGCCGTTCAGGACCTCGACCTTGGCATTGGGCGCCGCGCTGCCGGCGACGACAATCGAGCCATTGCCTTCGACGCGCACGACATCGAAGGTTGGCAGTGTGGGTCCTGCGGCGGCCGGCGCCTGAGCGGCCGGGGCGGATTCCGCCGGGGCCGTCGCGTTGTTGGCAGGCGCCATTGCATTGTTGGCGGGCGCCATCTTGTTGGCCGGCGCCATCTTGTTGTTGGCCGGCGCCATTGTATTGGCCGGGGCTTGCGCCTGCGGTACGCGCGCCTCGGTGGAGGTGCTTGAGAATTCGGCCGGCTTCGTGCCTGCCTGCGGCAGCGACGCGACCTGCGGCGGATTCTGCTTGTTGATGTATGGGTCGAGCGCGCCCGACCCGTAGGCGACCGCCGCGACGACGGCAACGCCGCCCGCCGCGAACAAAAACGCCTTGGAAGAATTGATAGCCATAATCTTTTCTGCCCCTTAGCCACCTAACGCCGGTCTAGCGTGTTTTCACCAAGCTCACAAGAAAAAGCCCGTCCTTGGGCTTGACCGCGCCAACCGTCCCTATCACCAATCATGACATGAACACGATTCGATCCGTCTGCGTCTATTGCGGTTCGTCTCCGGGCCGCGACGAGGCCTATGTCAAGGCCGGCCACCTGCTCGGCCGCTCGCTGGCGAAGTCCGGCCTGCGCCTGATCTATGGCGGCGGCACCAAGGGAATCATGGGCGCCGTCGCAGACGGGGCACTCAAGGCCGGCGGCAAGGTGACCGGCATCATCCCGCGCTTCCTGATCAACAAGGAGGCGACCGAGACCGCTCTCGACAAGCTCGACGAGCTGGTGATCACCGACAACATGCACGAGCGCAAGCACAGGATGTTCGAGAAATCCGACGCCTTCGTGGCGCTGCCGGGCGGCATCGGCACGGTCGAGGAGATCGTCGAGATCATGACCTGGGCGCAACTCGGCCATCACCGCAAGCCGATCGTGTTCGCCAACATCAAGGCCTTCTGGGACCCGATGCTGGCGCTCATCGAGCACATGTCGGGCGAAGGCTTCATCCACACCGCACATAGGGTGAAGCCGCTGGTGGTCAACGACCCCGAGGCCATCGTCGCCGCCATCATGGTGGCGGGCTCGTCGGTCGACGCGCCGACGGAAGGTGTGCAGGCGGTGATCGACAAAATGTAAGGTGAATGGTGAATAGTGCGGATCGCGCGAGCCGAAATCTGTCCACCGCCAGATAGTAACTATTCGCTATTCACCATTCACCGTTCACCGTCCTCCTCAAATCCTCAATCACCGCCCTCCGGTCATTGCGCCGCCAGGCGAGATGGATTTCAACGCTGCGCTTGAACCATGGCAGGTCGCGAAAGACGATGCCGGCCGGCGCAGCGCTTTGCAGGCTTTCCTGTACCGTCGCCAGGCCCAGCCCGGCGCTGACTAGGCCGAGCGAGGTCAAGGGATCGGCCGTCTCGTAGGCGATGTCGGGCACGAAACCGGCCTCCATGCAGGCCGCCAGGAACTGCGCGCGGTTGGTGTCATCGGGTTGGCGCACGACGGTGATCCAGACGCGGGCGTCAAGATGGCGGGGCCTGATGTCGCTCGCATCGACAAGCGGATCGCCTTCGGGGATCGCCAGCACCAGCGGTTCGCGCCGCACCAGCATGCTCTCGATATCCGGATCGCCTTGCGGCGTCGGCGCGTAGACGAATCCGAGGTCGAGCACGCGCTGGCGCAGATCCTCGAACTGCGCGGCCGTGCGGCGGTTTCTCAGTTGCAGATGAAAATCCGGCCGCTCGCGGCGGAATTCCCTGAGCATCGCAGCGATCAGCCCGGCATGCACCGCCCCCTCGACGTAGCCGATGGCGAGGCTCCCGGTAGCGCCGCTTGCAAGCTTGCGGCCGAGCTCCTCCAGCCGCGCGGCATTGACGAGCAGAGCGCGCGCCTCGGCAAGGAAAGCCCTGCCCTCGGCGTTGAGACGGACGCGCTGCTTCGATCGCTCGAAAAGCGTGACGCCGAGTTGCTCCTCGAGCTGCATGATCTGCCGGCTCAAAGGGGACTGCGAGATATGCAAC
>NZ_RZSR01000864.1:0-2581 GCF_004023265.1 Mesorhizobium sp. M1A.F.Ca.IN.020.06.1.1 | reverse complement strand
CCTTGGGACCGATCGACGGCCCACCGACCTTACCGTCGTGGTTTTTGTCCAGTTGGTCAACACCCTATTCGGCGGCGTTCGAACCCGCAACGCGCATTTTTCGAGACAGCTTATTGGGCCAGAATGGGCCACCGCGAGTCTACCCAGGCGCCGGCTAGCCGAAGCCGTCGATTGGGAAAAATCTGCCAAATCTTGGCCGCTTGGAAGTCGCCCGTCATTTCAGCTGCGCGACCAGGTTCGCGTCCGGAAAGCAGGTGGCGGTCTTGCCGTTCTTCGCTTGCCAGACGCCGATCGAGCGGCGTGTCTTGAAGCCGGGCAGGCCGTCGGCGCTGCCGACATCGTAGCCCTTCGCCTCCAGCGCTTGCTGGAGGGCAGCGATATCGGACCGGTGGAGATCGCCCACCCGCCCCCAGGTACCGGCAAAGGTGGCGTCGCCTTTGGCGATGCGATCGGCGGCGTGGCCGATGAACAGCGCATAGAGATCGCTGGTGTTGTATTGCTTCAGCACATAGAAATTCGGCGTGACGATGAAAGCGGGGCCGCTGCGTCCGGCCGGCATCAGCAGGAAACCCTCGGCCTTGAGTTCACTGGCCGGAAACGCCTTTCCGTTGGCGCGCCTGATGCCCATCGCCACCCAGTCAGAAATCTTCTTACCCTGGTCGGGTCCTTCGAGCGCGCAGGAGACGTTTGCCGGCGCAATCACCTCCGTCCCCCAGCCGCGCCCCCTCACCCAGCCATAGTGGACAAGATAGTTGGCGATGGAGGCGAGCACGTCCGGCGTCGAATTCCAGATGTCGGGCCGGCCGTCGCCGTCGAAATCGACGGCATGCTTGAGGAAGGACGTCGGCATGAATTGCGGCTGGCCGAGCGCGCCGGCCCAGGAGGACTTCATCGCATTGACCGGAGCGAGCCCGCGCTCGACGATCTCTAGTGCGGCCAGCACCTCGGTGCGGAAGAAATCCTTCTTCGTCGACATGAACGCCTTGGTGCCTAGCACCTCGAAGGCGTCGTAGGGCATCTTGGCGGCGCCGAAGCCGGTCTCGCGACCCCAGATCGCCAGCACGATCTCGCCAGGCACGCCGTAGCGCTTCTCGATGAGCCCAAGCACGCGGGCGTTGGCGCTCTCGCGCGACCGTCCTCCGCCGGTGACGGCCCGAATGGTCTTCTCGGCGAAATAATTGGCGGGCGGACCGAACTCCGCCTGGTGCTGTTTTTGCGGCGTCGCCGGCTTCTCGCCGGGCATGACGAGATCCGGCAGTTTCAGGTTCGGCTTCACGCCGATGAAGGCGGCGTCGAAGGTCTTTTTGGAAATGCCTTTGGCCTTGGCCTCGGGCCAGAGGTCGTTTTGCAGCCAGGCCTGGAATTGGTTGTCGATGGGCGTGGCGCGAGCGGGGAGGGTGAGGAGGACGGCAAGCGCCGCAAGGAAAAATGCGAAGCCGAATTTGGAAAAGCCGCGTTCTGTCGCGCCCCCCTCTGTCTTGCCGGACATCTCCCCCACTTGGGGGGAGATTGGCTGTTTCGGTGCCCCGCCTCTTCCTGCGACCTTGGATATTGGCGAAAGCCGGCGTGACGTCTGATCTCCCCCCTTGCGGGGGAGATGTCCGGCAAGACAGAGGGGGGTGGGACGGAGTGCGGCCTTTCCGGGAAAAACGCCAGTCACCAATCCCCTCCCCTCAAAACGCCGTCCTCGAGCGCAGCGCCGCGGCAAGCGTGCCTTCGTCGAGATAGTCGAGTTCGCCGCCGACCGGAACGCCATGCGCGAGCCTAGTCACCTTGACCTCGGAACCCGAGAGCTGATCGGTCAGGTAGTGCGCCGTGGTCTGGCCCTCGACGGTGGCGTTGACGGCAAGGATCACCTCCTTCACCTCGCCGCCGGCGACACGGTCTACCAGCGAGCGGATGTTGAGCTGGTCCGGGCCGATGCCATCGAGCGGCGACAGCGTGCCGCCGAGCACGTGATAGCGCACATTCATGGCGGCGGCGCGTTCCAGCGCCCAGAGATCGGAGACGTCCTCGACGACGATAAGCGTGCCGGCATCGCGGCGTGGATCGGTGCAGATCATGCACGGGTCGGAGGTGTCGACATTGCCGCAGGTCGAGCAGATGCGCACTTTATCGGCCGCCTCGCCCATGGCTGCGGCTAAAGGCTCGAGCAGCTGCTCCTTCTTCTTGATGAGATGGAGAGCCGCGCGCCTTGCCGAACGCGGCCCGAGCCCCGGCACCTTGGCCAGGAGCTGGATCAGGCGTTCTATCTCTGGACCGGCGATTCTTTTCGACATCGCTCTGATCTAGAGCAATTCCGGGAAAAGTGCGAAACGGTTTTCAGAGCGCTTTGGTGACATCCGCAACAGGAAATGATCCGCCATGCCGTCAAGGCGGATCATTTGATGGCGGGTTGGCTCAGTAGGCTTCGAGCGGCCGGGACTGGCTGACAATCAGCGCGCCGATGGCGTCGGTGTTCTCAGGCGTCGACTGGAATCCCATCGCCGCTTCCTGCGGAGCGCTCGGAACGGAGGTGATGTAGCGACCTTTCAACGTGCCGCCGAAGCGGGAGGCGTCGGGCTCCTCCATCGGCTCCTGC
>NZ_RZSR01000863.1:0-2584 GCF_004023265.1 Mesorhizobium sp. M1A.F.Ca.IN.020.06.1.1 | reverse complement strand
AGGCAGGGTAGCCGCGAAGCTCGACCAGGAAATCGCAATGCCCCGGCGAGCGCCGACGCAGCAGCGCAGCCGCGAGCGGGTCGAGCGGATGCTTGCCGCCGCCGCGGCGCTGATCGCCGAGCAAGGCAGCGATGCCATGCGCATGGGCGAGGTGGCGGAAAGAGCAGGGGTGTCGATCGGCTCGCTCTACCAGTTCTTTCCCGACAAGCGGGCGATCGTCTGGGCGCTGGCCGAGCGCTACACCGCCGAAAGCCAGACCTGCATCTCGGCGGCGCTGAAGGACGTCAGCGACGCCGAGGGGCTGAAGCGGGCGTTTTCGGAGCTGGTCGACATCTATTACGGGATGTTCCTGGCCGAACCGGTGATGCGCGACATCTGGTCGGGCACGCAGGCCGACAAGGCCTTGCGCGAACTCGAACTGGCCGACAGCCGGGCCAATGCCCGATTCCTCGTCGCGGTGCTGAAGCGGTTGCGTCCCGGCGCAGATACCGTGGCGATGGAGACGGCGGCGCTGCTAGTCTGGCAGATGGGCGAGGCGGTCATGCGGCTGGCGATCTCCGTCGACCGGGAGGAGGGCGACAGGCTGGTCGCGGCCTATAAGCGCATGGCGCTGCGGGAGCTGGTGGAAGGGTAGGTACAACCTGGTCGGGTTTCCCGCAGCGTCTGTGGCCAACAAAAAACCCGCCTCGGAGGCGGGTTTTTGATCTGCGACACGTTTAGAAAGGCTTAGAGGCCGAAACCTTCGAAACGCTTCTTGAACTTCGACAGGCGGCCGCCGCGGTCGAGCAGGGTCTGCTGGCCGCCGGTCCAGGCCGGGTGCGTGGTCGGGTCGATGTCGAGGTTCATCGTGTCGCCTTCCTTGCCCCAGGTCGAGCGGGTCAGGTATTCGGTGCCGTCGGTCATGACGACCTTGATGGTGTGGTAGTCGGGATGGATATCGGCCTTCATTGTCGTGTTCCTGGCTTGCCGGCGCTGGTGACGGGCCGATGGCCTGCGTCGATGCGCCCCTTTTTAAAACTCGAAGCCGCAGCTAATGAAAAGCCACGGCTTCTAAAACGGTCGGCGAGCCTATACATCAGCCGGAATTGAATCACAAGGCCGCGGCAGGCGCATATTGAAGCGCATGACGAACACGCGGCCAGAGGAAACGCTCATGGCGGATATTGGTGTCAGTGGTGACGAGCGCAGGCGCTCGGTCCGGCCGCTCAGGGCCCTTTTTCCGTACGTCATGCAGTACCGCAAACTGGCGGTCGGCGCGATCATATCGCTGATCGTTGCGGCAGGGACGACGCTGGCCCTGCCGATGGCCGTGCGGCGCATGATCGATCACGGCTTCCAGGCGGCGGGCACTACCTTCATTGCCGAGTATTTCGCCGCGCTGGTGCTGATGGCGGCCGTGCTGGCGGCGGCGTCCGCCAGCCGCTACTACTTAGTCATCACGCTCGGCGAGCGGGTCGTCGCCGACATCCGCCGCGATGTCTTCTCCCATGTCACGACGCTCTCGCCGGCCTTTTTCGATCGCTCGCAGTCGGGCGAGATCGTGTCGCGGCTTGCCGCGGATACCACGCAGGTGAAGTCGGCGGTCGGCGCCACGGCATCGGTCGCGCTGCGCAATCTCATCCTCGGCGTCGGTGCCGTGGCGATGATGGTCTTCACCAGCCCAAAACTGTCCGGCCTGGTACTGGCCGCCATCCCGCTGATCGTGCTGCCGCTCGTCGCCTTCGGCCGTTCGGTGCGGCGCAAGTCGCGGCTGGCGCAGGATACGCTGGCGGAAGCCACTGCCTATGCCAGCGAGCAGATCGGCGCCGTGCGCACGCTGCAGGCCTTCACCAACGAGAAGCTGGTGACGGGGCGCTTCTCGGCCGCCGTCGAGGCCGCCTTCGAGGCGGCGCGCACGTCGGTCTTCGCCCGCTCCTTTCTCACCTTCTTCGCCATCTTCATGATCTTTTCATCGGTGGTGGCGGTGCTCTGGTTCGGCTCGCGCGACGTGCTTGCCGGCACGATGTCGGCCGGCACGCTCGGCCAGTTCCTGCTCTATTCGGTGTTCGCCGCCGGCGCACTCGGCGCGCTGTCGGAAGTGTGGAGCGAGCTGTCGCAGGCGGCGGGCGCCGCCGAGCGTCTGACCGAGATCCTGGCCGAGAAGCCCGCCATTCAGGCGCCCGCCGATCCGCAGCCGCTGCCGGCCAAGGCCAAGGGCGCGATCAGCTTTGACGATGTCTCCTTCTCCTATCCCGCGCGGCCGGACCGGGCCGCCGTGCATGGGCTGAGCTTCCAGGTGAAGCCCGGCGAGACGGTGGCGATCGTCGGTCCTTCGGGCGCGGGAAAAAGCACCGTCTTCTCGCTTATCCTGCGCTTCTACGATCCGGAGAGCGGCCGTGTCGTCATCGACGGCGTCGATCTGCGCCAGGCCGATCCGGCCGCAATCCGCCAGCGCATCGCCATCGTGGCGCAGGACGTCACCATCTTCGCGGCCAGTGCTGCCGACAATATTGGCTTCGGCCGGCCGGGCGCCAGCGATGCCGAGATCGAGGCGGCGGCAAAGGCGGCGCTTGCCGACGAATTCATCGGCAAGCTTGAAAAGGGC
>NZ_RZSR01000862.1:0-2586 GCF_004023265.1 Mesorhizobium sp. M1A.F.Ca.IN.020.06.1.1 | reverse complement strand
GCACGTGACCGGTGGCGCGGAATTCGACATCGCGCCCCAGCATTTTTTCGGCCTCGCCCCACAGCCGGAGCGAGCGGTGGGCCAGCGGAAGCTGCGGCAGATGACGCCCCGTGCGCCGGATGTTGCCGAAGGAGGCGACGGTTGCTCCACCGCCGATCCGGTTGCGCTCGACCAGCGTCACGCGGGCGCCGCGCCTGGCCAGGAAATAGGCGGAAGCTGTCCCCATCAGGCCGCCGCCCAGCACGATCACATCCATTGTCGTTCCTTAGCGCAGAGGGCTGATCCTGGATCCATCTTGTCGGCGCCGCGGCAATGCGTCAAAGATGGCTTTGGATAAAACCCATAAGTTTGACCTATGGAGTAGGAATGCGGGCCCGGCAGCTCGAAGTGTTCATCGCCGTCATGCGCGCGGGCACCGTGACCGCCGCGGCGCGAATGCTGAACATCTCCCAGCCCGCGCTCAGCCAAATACTGCTCCACACTGAGGACGAGCTCGGCTTCACGCTGTTCGAGCGGGTCAAGGGCAGGCTGCGGCCGACCCCTGAGGCACTCGAGATCTTTCCCGATGCCGAGAGGCTGTCGGCGGGGCTCGACGGCCTGCGCCGCAAGACCACCGATCTGCGTCTCGGTCGGACCGGGCTGGTGCGGGTCGCCGCCTCGCCGCCGCCGGCCATGGCGATATTGCCGCGCGCCTTCACCGCATTTCGGGCGCAGCATCCCGACATGCTGCTGCGTTCCCATAGCGCGCCGATCGCCGCGATTGTAGACATGCTGCGCGCCGGCGATGCGAGCCTCGGCGTGGCCATGGATGACCGCCTGCCTCCCGACATCGAGGCCGAGGTGATCGGCAGTGTCGGCTTCGCCTGCCTGCTGCCGCGCGGACACGCGCTGCAGAAGAAAACCGAGCTGACGCTCGCTGATCTCGTGGGGCAGGAACTGATATCCTATCGCGGCAACACGCGTCCCGCCGACGAACTGGCCCACGCGGCCCGCGCGCAAGGCGTGGCGCTTTCGCCGTCGCTGGAGATCGACATTTCGATTTCCGCGGTCGGCTTCGTCCAGGCCGGCCTGGGCGTCGCTCTCGTCGACGCGCTGCTGCCGTGGCGCCAGTTTTCCGGCCTCGCTGTCAGGCCGCTGGCGGGCGGCCCGGAATTCCCGATTGCGCTGCTCGCGTCGCGCGCACGAGCCCTTTCGAGGGCCGACGAAACGATGCGCGATGACATCCGTGCGGCCTGCTCCGCCGTTCTCGGCGAGCATAGCGTCAAGGTATAAGTACGACTTATATTCTTGCCCATCATCCATCTTGGACCGTGACTGTCCGCTCGTGCGGGTTTCCGAGCAGACCGAAAGGGATGCATCATGGATGGAGCCACTGCGACGGATGAGGCGCTGAAGAAGGCCGACTGGAAGGTCGGCGTCGATATCGGCGGGACATTCATCGATTTCTGCGCGCTCGAAGCAAACTCCGGACGCGTCGCTTCGCTGAAGGTGCTGACGACGCCGGAAGATCCGGGTGCCGAGCTGATGACGGGGCTCACCTTGCTAGCCGAACGCGAAGGCTTCGACCCGACCCATATGACGCGCTTCGTGCACGGCACGACGGTCGGCATCAACACCATCATCCAGCGCAAGGGCGCGCCGCTGGCGCTATTCACCAATGCCGGCTTCGAGGACGTGATCGAACTCGCGCGGCTTCGCATGCCGGACATGTATTCGCTGTTCTGCGCGCGGCCGGATCCGCTGATCTCGCGCGACATGGTGTTCGGCATTCCGGCCCGCATGCGCGTCGATGGCAATGAATCCCAGGCGCCCGACACGGCGGCGGTGGAGAGCGCGGTCGCGGCCGCGAAAGCGAACGGGGCGCAGGGGATCGTCGTGTCCTTCCTTCATTCCTGGCGCAACGCTGCGCAGGAGGCTTCGGTCAAGGCGGCGATCGCGCGCTTGGCGCCCGACCTCTTCGTCTTCACCTCCGCCGAGGTGTGGCCGGTCATCCGCGAATACGAGCGCAGCTCGACCGCCATTCTCAATGCCTATGTCCATCCGCGCGTCTCTGGCTATCTGACCGCGCTGGAAGAGCGGCTGAAGCATCGCGGCGTGCCGGCCCGGCCGATGCTGACGAAGTCGAACGGTGGGCTGATGAACGCCGCCGAAGGCAAGCGCGCCTGCGTGAATATGCTGCTGTCGGGAACGGCCTCCGGCGTCATCGGCGCCTCGTGGCTGGCGCGTCAGGCCGGCGAGGATAAGGTTCTCACCCTCGACATCGGCGGGACCTCGGCCGATTTCGCGCTCATCATAAACGGCGAGCCGCAGTTCGGCACCGGCGAGCTGATCGGCGAATTTCCGCTCCATATCCCTTCCGTATCGGTGAGCTCGATCGGCGTCGGCGGCGGCTCGATCGCCAGCGTCGACGCGCAAGGAGTGCTGCGGGTCGGGCCGGAATCGGCGGGTTCGACGCCGGGACCTGCATGCTACGGCCGTGGCGGCGAGCGGGCGACGGTAACTGACGCCATGGTGGTGTGCGGATGGCTCGGCCATAGGCCATCTCCCTATGGCCGAGCCATCCGCACACCACCATGGCGTCAGTTA
>NZ_RZSR01000085.1:0-10602 GCF_004023265.1 Mesorhizobium sp. M1A.F.Ca.IN.020.06.1.1 | reverse complement strand
ATACTATCAGTTCGACATCGACCTGCCCGCCGTGGCCGAAGTCTGGCGCCACGGCAGCGTCATCGGCTCCTGGCTGCTCGATCTCACCGCCGGCGCGCTGAAGAACGATCCGTCGCTCGCCCAGTTCGGCGGCCGCGTCTCCGATTCCGGCGAAGGCCGCTGGACCTTGAAGGCCGCGATCGACACCGGCGTTCCGGCGCCGGTGCTCTCCTCGGCGCTGTTCGACCGCTTCTCCTCGCAAGGCGAATCCGCCTTTGCCGACAAGCTCTTGTCCGCCATGCGCTACGCTTTCGGCGGCCATGTCGAAAAGCCGAAGGCGTGAGGGCGGGAGTGACGGGATGAGCCAGGAGAGATCCGACACGCTGGTGCTTTTCGGGGCGACCGGCGACCTTGCGCACAAGAAGATATTTCCGGCCCTCTATCACATGGTCGCCAAGGGGACGCTGAGCGAGCCGGTGATCGGCGTCGCATTCGATCCCTGGGATCTTGGCAAGCTGGTGGACCGTGCCCGCGACGGCGTCGTCAATGCGCTGGGCGGCGTCGACGACAAGGTGTTCGCCAGGCTCGCCTCGCTGCTGCGCTATGTCAGCGGCGACTATCGAGATCCGGCGACATTCGAGAGATTGAAGGCAGCGCTCGGCTCGGCGCAGCGGCCGCTGCATTACATGGCAGTGCCGCCCACCATGTTCGAAACCGTCGTCCAGGGGCTCGAACAATCCGGCACCGCGCGGGGCGCCAGATTGATGGTCGAAAAGCCTTTCGGCCACGATTTGCAGTCGGCCCGCTGGCTGAACCGCGTGTTGCACCTGGTGTTCGACGAACAGTCCATCTTCCGCATCGACCACTATCTCGGCAAGGAAGCGATCCAGAACCTGCTCTATTTCCGTTTCGCCAACGCTTTCCTCGAGCCGATCTGGAACCGCAACTTCGTCGAGAGCGTGCAGATAACCATGGCCGAGGATTTTGGCATCGAAGGCCGCGGCAAATTCTATGACGACGTCGGCTGCATCCGCGACGTCATCGAGAACCATCTGCTCAACATCCTGCTGTTGCTCGCCATGGAGCCGCCGGTCGGCCGCTCTGCCGACGATTTGATCGACGAGAAGGTGCAGGTGCTGCGCGCCATCCGAACGCTTACCAAGGACGATGTCGTGCGCGGCCAGTTCGACGGCTATCTGGCCGAACCGGGCGTGCGGCCGAACTCGCCGGTCGAGACCTTCGCCGCCGTACGCTTCTTCGTCGACACCTGGCGCTGGCAGGACGTGCCCTTCTTCATCCGCGCCGGCAAGAACATGCCGGTGCATGCGACCGAAGTGATCGTGCGGCTGAAGCGTCCGCCGCTCGACGTCTTCGATCCGATCAAGCCGGGCGACGCCAACTATGTCCGTTTCCGTATCGATCCGCAGGTGGCGATCTCGATCGGCGCCCAGCGCAAGGTAGCCGGCGACGACATGATCGGCGAGCAGGTGGAACTGACCGCGCTCGACGACACCAAGGGCGACATGCCGCCCTATGAGCGGCTGATCGGCGACGCGATGAACGGCAACGGCCAGCTCTTCACGCGCCAGGACGCGGCCGAGCTTGCATGGCGGATCGTCGGACCGGTGCTTGGCGACACCACGCCGCCTCCGATCTACGCGCCGAAGACCTGGGGGCCGGCCGACGCCATGAACGGCTTCGGCCCCCCCGATGGCTGGATCAATCCGACGAAATAGCTTCTCGGGGGACGGGATGGCGAAAGCAGCAAAACGGGCTTCGACGAAGGACGGGCAGGTCGTCCTCACCATCGACGTCGGCGGATCGCGTGTGAAAATTCTCACCAGCGCCGGCGGCGAGATGCGCCGCACCGAGTCCGGGCCGGGCTTGACACCTGAGCAGATGGTGGCTTCGGTGAAGAAGCTGGCCGAGGGCCTGGATTACGACGTCATTTCGATGGGCTATCCGGGCCCGGTCAGGGACAACAAGCCGTCGCTCGATCCCTTTAATCTCGGCAAGGGCTGGAACGGCTATGATTTCGCCGCCGCCTTCGGCAAGCCGGTCAAAGTCGTCAACGACGCGCTCCTGCAGGCGATCGGCAGCTATGACGGCGGCCGTATGCTGTTCCTCGGCCTCGGCACCGGCCTGGGCGCCGCCATGATCCTCGACAATGTCGGGCAGCCGATGGAGCTTGCTCATCTTCCTTACAAGAAGGGCGGCAGCTTCGAGGACTATGTCGGCGAGCGCGGCCTGGAAAAGCACGGCAAGAAAAAATGGCGCAGATACGTTTTCGATGTCGTAAACAGGCTTCGCGCCGCCTTGCAGCCGGACTATGTGGTCATCGGCGGCGGCAATGTCGACAAGCTCGATGAATTGCCTGAAAGATCCAGGCGCGGCGACAACACACGTGCCTTCGAAGGCGGATTTCGACTGTGGCGCGATAAGGCGCTGATCGTCTGATATTTTTACTTTTCAGTATAGTCGTTCAAAATAACGTGTAGCCGCACGACCTGTCGTTGCGCCTCGCAGATTTGCCGACTAGGAATCCGCCGGCCTGCCGCACATGCGCCCGCCTCGGCGCGCCAAACGCGCGGCAGCGCGCTGGATTTTACATCCCGATTTGCGGCCGTGCGGCATAGAGGAGGACTGACGTGGACGAGGAAACCAATACAGCCAACGAAGATGTCGACCTGCTCGAGCTCACCGCCCACATCGTGTCGGCCTATGTCGCCAAGAACGGGCTGCCTGCTTCGGGCCTGGGCGAGCTCATCGCCAGTGTCGCCTCCTCGATCGGCGCCCTGAACCAGCCGCCGACTCCGCCGGCACCGCCGCCCGTTCCTGCCGTCAATCCCCGGCGCTCGGTGACGCCGGATTACATCATCTGCCTCGAGGACGGCAAGAAGTTCAAATCGCTGAAGCGTCATATCGGCGTGCATTTCGGGCTGAGCCCGGAAGCCTACCGGACCAAATGGGGCCTGCCGGCAGACTACCCGATGGTCGCGCCTAACTACGCGGCATCGCGCTCCGAGCTCGCCAAGTCGATCGGCCTCGGCCGCAAGGCCGAAGCCGAGCCGGAGAAGCCGGCAAAGGCCAGGAAGGTAAAGGCCCCCGCCTGAACGATCTTGGCCCTGTGCCAACGGTTTGAAGAAGCCTGCCAAGGAATCCGCCTTGGCAGGCTTCCTGCTTTTGGCTTGGATAAGACAAGCGAATGCTGTTCGGGTGAGCCATGAACTATGCGAGGATGGTGATCGAGAAGGAAGCGCCGGAGGAATACGGCTACGACCGCATCCGCTTCAATCTCTCCGAAAGCTCGATCGCCGACCAGAAGCTTGCCGATATCGGCCTCTCGCTGCCCGACCTCACCTTGTTCTACGGCGAGCATCGCGGCGATAAGCAATTGCGCGCGCTGATCGCCGGGCAGGACAAAGCGCTATCCCCGGACGACGTGCTGGTTACAGCCGGCGCTGCCGGCGCGCTGTTCATCATTGCTACCTCGCTGCTTTCGGCCGATGACCATCTCGTCGTCGTGCGGCCGAACTATGCCACCAATATCGAGACGCCCAAGGCGATCGGCTGCGCGATCAGCTATGTCGATCTCGACTTCGACGAGGGCTTCGCCGTGGATGTCGCGCGCGTCGCGGCGGCGGTGCGGCCGAACACCAGGCTGATCAGCGTCACCTGCCCGCACAACCCGACCGGCACGATGATGACCGGCGCCGATCTCGACGCGTTGGTCGCGCTTGCCGAAAGCAGCCGCTGCCGGCTGCTGGTCGACGAAACCTATCGCGATCTGTCCTATGGCGAGCGCCTGCCCTCCGCGGCATCGCTCAGTCCAAGCGCGATCAGCGTCTGTTCCCTTTCGAAAGCATTTGGCATTCCGGGCATCCGGATCGGCTGGCTGGTCAGCAAGGACCACGCTCTGCAAGAGACGTTCCTCGCCGCCAAGGAGCAGATCGGCATCTGCGGCAGTGTCATCGACGAGGCGATCGCACGCTCCATGCTCGAGCGGCGCGATGCCTTCCTAGCATCGTTGTTGCCGGAGATGGCCAAGCGCCGCGATATCGTCCAGGCTTGGATCGACGGCGAGCCGCTGGTCGACTGGGTGCGGCCGCAAGGCGGTTTGGTCGGCTTTCCGCGTCTGAATGTCGATGCAGGTTTCGACCTCGACCGGTTCTACGCTCGGCTCCTGGAAGAACACGGCACTTATGTCGGTCCCGGCCACTGGTTCGAGATGCCGAAGCGCTTCTTCCGCGTCGGCTTCGGCTGGCCGAAGGAGGCGGAATTGCGCGGCGGGTTGCAAGCGATTTCCGCTGCGCTGAGAGACTGAGCCTCTTTCCACCGCGAACGATAATTCCAAAGATCCTTCATGCCGCGCCGATTTTTTGCGCGCGCGACGAAGCGAACTGGGCTAAGGGTCTCCGACCGGACCAGCGCCCACCGTGGAAGTGCCCCGCCGGCCGATGTCACAACGGGGCCCTCGAATCATGACCGCCGAAGCAACTTCACCTGAACAGCGCTACGCCGCCTTCCGGCACCGGCCGTATCTCAGCTACTGGACGGCGCGCTTCCTCACCACTTTCGCCACCCAGATCGTCTCCGTCGCCGTCGGCTGGCAGATCTACGACCTGACGCGCAATCCCTTGGACCTCGGCATCGTCGGCATCGTCCAGTTCCTGCCGTCGCTGCTCCTGGTGCTTGTCACCGGCGTCGTCGCCGACCGCTTCGGCCGCCGCCTGATCATGACATTGGCGTCGTTCGTCGAGGCCGGCTGTGCGCTCACTCTGTTGTTGCTGACGCTGCGCGGTCTTGGCGGCCCGCTGCCGATCTTCGTCGTGCTCGCCATGTTCGGCATCGCCCGCGCCTTCTACGGGCCGGCCTCGTCCTCGCTGGTCGCCAATCTGGTGCCGCCACAGGATTTCGCCAACGCCATTGCCTGGAATTCGTCCGCCTGGCAGACGGCAACTATCGTCGGCCCGGTCGCCGGCGGCCTGCTCTACGGCCTTTCGGCGGAGATCGCCTACGCTACTGCGGCGATCCTGATGCTTGTCGCCGCGCTGCTCGTCTTCACCATCCCCAAGCCCGCGCAGCAGACGGCTACCGACAAGCCGACGATGCAGACCCTGTTTGCCGGCTTTCGTTACATCTGGGGCGAGAAGATCGTGCTCGGCGCGATCTCGCTCGACCTGTTCGCGGTGCTGCTCTCCGGCGCCTCGGCGCTGCTGCCGGTCTATGCCCGCGACATTCTGGAGCTTGGGCCCTGGGGCCTCGGCCTGCTGCGCTCGGCGCCTGGGATCGGCGCCATCGCCGTGGCGGTCTGGCTCGCCGGCCATCCGATCCGCGACCATGCCGGCAAGATCATGCTCGGTTTCGTCGCCTTGTTCGGCGCCTTCACCGTCCTGTTCGGCGTCTCGACCATCACCTGGCTGTCGATCGTGGCGCTCGCCATGCTCGGAGCCACCGACATGTTCAGCGTCTATATCCGCGAGACGCTGATCCAGCTCTGGACGCCGGACGAGGTGCGCGGCCGCGTCAACGCCGTCAACCAGGTCTTCGTCGGCGCTTCCAATGAAGTCGGCGAGTTCCGCGCCGGCACCATGGCGGCGCTGATCGGAACTGTGCCGGCGGTGGTGATCGGCGGCATCGGCGCCATCGCGGTTGCCGGGATCTGGGCTTGGTTGTTCCCTGCGCTGCGGCAGGTGCGGCATTTGAATAGCAGGAACTAATTGCCGGCGCAGCAACTTGACGGCCGGACTAGAAGAGTGCAGCGGCTTCCCTCTGCAATTGCGGCAAAATCTATCCGACGGCCGGCTTGCCGAAGATCAGGCTCAAAAATTCGCCGAGCCAGCGCTTGAGGTGCATGTCCCAGATCAGCCGGCCGCCGAGATGATCGCGGCCGGGCTGCGCGCCGGGCAGCTCGAAGCGATGCGCGCCTCGCACCACCCAGCGCTGCATCATCACCCTGGTCAGCTCGCCATGAAACTGAATGCCCCAGGCATTCTCGCCATAACGAAAAGCCTGGTTGGGATAGGTTTCGGCCGTGGCGAGCAGCGTCGCGTCCTTCGGCAGGGAAAAGCCCTCGCGGTGGAATTGGTAGACCATCTCCGGCCAGTGCAGCAGTTTCTTGCCGGCGTCGGTCGCCTTCAGCGGATACCAGCCGATCTCGACCAGTCCTTCGCCATGACCCTCGACCCTGCCGCCAAGATACCTGGCGAGCATTTGCGCGCCGAGGCAGATCCCAAGAAAAGGCCGGTTTTCCTTGAGCGGGATTTCGAGCCACTCGGTCTCACGCCGGACGAACTCGTCCTGGTCGTTGGCGCTCATCGGCCCGCCGAAGATCACCGCCCCGGCGTGGCCGTCCAAAGTGCAGGGAAGCTCTTCGCCAAGCGGCGGCCGGCGAATGTCGAGATCGAAACCTTCTTCCAGAAGCATATGGCCGACGCGGCCGGGGCTCGAAGTCTCCTGATGCAGCACGATCAGGATTTTTGGTCTCGGCCTGGGTCTGGGTGGCATGGAAGAAGAAAGGTCCAGCTATTCGTCGCTCGATGTGCCCCGAGCGCCCGGGGCTTCGGCCGCCGCCTTGCGGCGCGCCTCGATGCGGTCGTGGCGCTCGACACCGATCAGTTCGGCGACGCGCCAGACGGTGTTGTCCTCGAGCTCGTGCAGCTCGCCGTCGGCGTAGACGATCTCCCACATCAGGCCGATGAAGGCCTTGCGCGCCTCGGCATCCAGATGGCGCTTGAGCACGCTGGTGAAGGCATAGAGGTCGATCGCCTCGTTATCGGCACGCTCGCCGGCGGCGGCCAGCGCGTCGAGCTCGTCGCCGCTGATCGAATAGGTCTCGGCCAGGATCTCCTTGAAGCGCTCCCACTCGATATCCTGGCGCACGCCGTCGGCGTTCATCACGTGATAGAGCAGCGCCGAGGCCGCGACGCGCGGATCGTCCGCGCTTGGCTTGCTCGCGCCCGCAGCAGGCAAATCCCTCAGGAAGGACAATACGCGTTCGAACATCGATGCTTTTTCCCTGTCCGCCAAGCCGAGCCTCAAAACAAACGAAACCGGCGCGGCGATTTTTCCGCCTCGTCTTCCGGCGTCACGCCGGGATCATCCGGCAAGCGCGGCAACTCCGGCGCCTGCTCGACCACCGTGTCATCGGCGGCGGCGACCGCGGTTTCCCTCTCGATGCCGTTCGGCGCCTCGGCGGCCGCCTTCTCGGCCGAACTATCGGGCTCAAGGTCGATCGCTCTCTCGTCAGCCGGCAAAGCGGGCGCCGATGCAGCGATCGCGGGAATTTCCTCCTCAACCTCGCTGTCGATTAGTTGCCCGAGCCGCTCCATCGGCGCGCGCCAAGTGAACGCGTCGAGCTTGCCGGTGATCGGCGATACCGGCGCCCAGCGCTCCGAGACGACACCGTCCGCCACCCAGGCCGGATCGCGCGGCGCGCGCACAGCCTTGGACAGCAGCTGCCGCACCTTGCCCTGGTCGCCGCTTTCGGCCTCCTCGATGTCGGCCAGCAACAGATAGGCGCCTTCGCGGCGATCAATGCGGATGGCGGATTCCGCCTCGCGCCTGGCGGTGGCGAAATCCTGCGCGTCGAGCGCGGCGCGCGCCACCGCCATCGACGATTCGGCATGGTTCTTCTTCAATTCCTGCAGCTTTTTCGCCCGATTGAGGCGATCGAGCACGGCATCGCCCGGCCTCGCATGGATGTAGAGCTCGGCGATGTCCGGATGCGGTTCGGCCCGCCAAGCGGTCTCCAGGATCTTGGAACCCTTGCGCACATCGTTGTGCTTGATCAGCAGGTTGGCCGCGATCACCGCGGCCGGCGCGAAATCGGGCGCCAGCTTGTTGGCTTCGAGCGCCGCGGTCCGGGCAGCGTTCGGATCGCTGTCGACCAGCGCCTGCGCCTTGGCAGTGAGCAGCACGGCGCGGCGGCGGTTGGCGGCATCGCGTTCGATTTGCCTTGTCGATTTCTGCGCCTCGACCAGCTTCAACGCGCCGTCCCAGTCGCCGCGCTCGGTCAGCTCTTCAAGCGTCGATTCCGCCGCCCAGGCAAGCTGCGGTGCCACAGCTGCGGCACGACCGGCATAGTGGCGCGCGGCGTTGCGGTCGCCCAGTCGCTCAGCTTCGAGATAGAGCCCGCGCAGGCCGAGCAGTCGCATCTCCGGATCATCGAGCATGCGCTCGAACTTTTCCCGCGCGCCGTCATGGTCGCCTTCGAGCAGCGAGGCCTGCGCATCGAGCAGGTTGATCAGCGGCTCCTGGTCGGAACTGATCAACTTGGCCGCCTCCTTGGTCTTCTTACGCGCCAGCGCGCCGTCGCCGGCGCCGGCCGCGATCATCCCCGTCGACAGCGCCTGGTAGCCGCGATCGCGGCGGCGGACCCGGAAATAGCGCGAGATCGCGTAGGGGCTGTTCCACAGCGACTTGATCAGCCACCAGACGATCATCACCGCTGCGACCACGGCGACGATCGCCACCGCCGCCACCATCAGCGTGACCTGGTACTGGTAACCGTTGAAGGTGACGATCATCTCGCCCGGCCGGTCGGCCAGCCAGGCAAAGCCGAGCCCCAGCGCGAACACGACGGCGAGGAAGGCGAGGATGCGGATCATCTGACGTTCCTCATGCCTTGGTCGCGCCGGCAATCAGCGCTTCGATCTGCTTTTCGACCTCGAGCCGCGCCTTCAGTTTGCCGGCGAAATCGGCGCCGGCCGCCTTCGACGCATCGGGCAGGGTATCGTATTCGGCGAGAGCCTTGGCATAGTCGCCCTGGCTGACTGCCACTTCAATGCGCGCGACCGTTTCCGGCACGCCCTTGCCTTCGACGGCGCCGACCGGCCGCACCTGCACCAGCGATTTCGCGCTCGACACCAGGCTTTGGAAGAAGCCGGCATTCTGGTCGACCGGCGTTGCCGCTTCGACCATGGCGTTGGCGGCGGCGTCGGCCTCGGAAGCGATGGTGGCTCGCGTGGGCACGCCTTTTTCCGCATAGCCGCGCAGAACGCCAAGCTCCGGCGCGTTGGGCGCAATCGCGGCGAACGTGTCGAGCTCGGTCGTGAACGGCGCGCCGCGATCGAGCGCCGCCTTCAGCGCCGAAGCGGCAATCGCCAGCGCGATCTTCGGCTGCGAGGCCTGCGCCTCGACCTTGCCGGAGAGCTGCTGCACCGACTGTTCCAGCGCAGCGATCCGGCTGTCCGCCGCCTTCGCCGCGTCGCCCGCCGATTTCACAAGCGCGTCGAGCCCGGCGAGCTTCTCGTTGAGCGGGGCGAGATCGACCGGTGCAGCATTTCCGGCCTTCTCCAGGTCGGCGACCGACGTCTCGATCTGGCCGACCTTGTCGGTGAGCGCCTTGAGCGCGGCGCCGTCGCCGCCCTGTCCGGCCGAGGATTTCAGCGCCGCGACGTCCGACTTCACCTGGTCGAGCGCCGAGGACAGGCCGTCGACCTTGGCCGAAGCGCCGGTATCGGTCGTTTCCTTGAGTGCCGCGATTTGGCTTCTCAGCGAGGCGATCTCGCCGGTGACGCCGTCGGGCGAGGGCCCGCCGACCGAAGTCGGAGAGCCGAGCAGCCCTACCGCTTGCAGAAGGCCGGCGCCGGCAAGCGCGACAACGCCGCCGATCACGCCGGCGGCAATCATGTTGACGCCTGAGCGCCTGGCGGCCGGGAAGTCGCGATCGTCGCTTCGGGTTTCGCTCGGCTTCGCCGTCGAGGCGGCAAAACTGGTCTTGGCTGCCGACGCATCCTCGAAACTGTAGCCGAAGCTTTTTGGTTCGCTCTTCGGAGCCTCATCAGTGCCTGGATAGGATGCTTCCGCCCCATCCTTGTTGGTTCCAGCCTGGTCAGCTCCGCCCTGCGCCGCGTCGGTGTGTTCCCACGGCTCGATGTCGGCCTGTTCGGCATGGATCGGCTCTTCGGGAGCTTCCGGCTGCGAAGCAGCAGCCCCTTCCTCTGCCTTCGCCTCGTCGGTTCGTTCCGTGTTGGTATCGGTATTGGCGGCATCCTCGTCGGTGATTCGCGAGACGGCGCCGGGTTCGAGTTCGATGGTCACCGGCTCGCGGCGGCTCTTCGAATGTCGCACCTTAGGCGTCTTGACCATGCTTGGGCTCCGCAAATTGGCTTGAGGATGGTTCAAAGGGTCTAGAGCTCAAGGATGCTCTACCACATCACCAAGCGGTGAAAAGGGGCGGTGTGATGACGCGGCTCAGCTCGTTAGCGACAAAAGCTGGAACAGCGCGTCCTCGGCGGGTTTAGAGGCAATGCGAACCTTTTGCCCGCCAACCCCGTCCAATTCTTTGGCGATTCTTACGGACAGGGCCAAAAACTCCGCCCGTTCAAGGAGATGCCGCAGTGCTGGGCGCATGGCCAGGCCAATCATCACGGGTGCCGCCTTGGCCGAATAGAGCAGCACTGCCTCGACCGGCGTGCCCGACAATCGGGCAACGACGGCATCGTCGCCATAGTCCAATTCGATGGTGTCGTAGGTCTCGACAGGCCGGACACGCACCCGGGCTGCCGCCAGCCGTTCTTCGAACACCGGAAAGCGCAGGCGGCCACAAAGATAAACCATCTCCTTGCCCGTCAGTTCGGCGGTTATCTGACCGGCCAGTGCTTCGGCATCGCCTGGGCC
>NZ_RZSR01000861.1:0-2604 GCF_004023265.1 Mesorhizobium sp. M1A.F.Ca.IN.020.06.1.1 | reverse complement strand
TTGATGTCGAGCGTCTGCGTGACCTTGCCCGTCACCGTCGCCGTACCGCCGCCGAGATTGAGCACCAGCCGGTCGAGCGTCGTCGCGCCGTTGGCGATGGTCACGGTCGAGGCCTGCGCGATCGCCGCCTTGATGCCTTGCACCGTCGCTTGGCCCGACGCGAGCTCGACGGTCGTCGTGCCGTTCGCCACTTTCACCCGGCCGGCCGCTTTCGCCGGAATGTTCTTCACGGTGGCGCCGCCGGAAAAGCCGGTCCAGTCCCCGTCACGCTTCAGGTCGACATCGATCCTGGTAACGGCAGTGCCGCCGGAGGTCACGCTGTCGGCGCGGATCTTGCCGGAGATGACAGGTGCTGCAAGGTAATTGGCGATCTGGGCGTCGATGGCGACTTTTTTGGCCGAGAGGTCGCCGCGCCGGATCGCCGCCGTCGTTGCCTTGACGGCGACGTTCGGTGCGTTGCCGGCCTTCGAGAAGGCGATCGTGCCGCGGACGTCGCCTTCCGCCTTTTCCAGCGCAAGCGCCGCCAGCGGCCCGATGTCAGGAAGATCGAGCGACACGGTGCCCACCGGCACGAAAGCTTCATCAAGCGCGAGGTCGCCGGAGATCTTGTTCGGACCGAGCGACAGCAGAAGCCCGTTGATCGCGCTCTTGCCATTGGCGGTGGCAAGCACGGCATTGCCCTGCAGCGGCTGTCCGGCGACATTGCCGGTCAGTTGCACATCGGCCGCCGGATTGGCGGCATCCGCCTTGCCTGTCGCGGTGAGCTTCAGTCCGGTGATCTCGCGCGCCGCCACGGACAGCCTGTCGCTGTTCACCGTCAGCGAGAGGTCGGGCGCCATAATCGGACCTTGCGCATTCAGGCCAAAAGCGATGGCGCCCTTGGCGTCTTTCGACAGCAGCGAAACGTCGCTCAACGCCCCCCTGATGTCGGCGGCAAGCTTTTTGTCGGCAAGGCTCGCCTGCCCGTCGGCGCTCAGCGCGCCCGAGTTGAGCTTCAAGCCGGAGACATTGACGTTGCCGTTGGCGTCGCGTTTCAGCGCGGCGCTCAATTGCGCGCTCTCGCCCAACATGCCGCGCACCGCCGCCGGCAAAGCGGAAGAAGCGACATTGGCGTTCACATTGAGGTCGACGGCGCCGTCGCGCAGCGACATGCGGCCGGCGACCTGGCTGTTGAGCGCATCGCTCTTGAGCGAGCCGCTGTTGACGGCAACGGCGTCGCTCGTCAAACGGCCGTTGACCTCGGCCGTGACCTTGCCGGCAACCAACGGCGCGATCATCGGATTGTCCAGGCCGATCCTGTCGATCGACACCGTCCCGGAGACCGGGCCTGCCCGCCCCTTGAGATCGAACGCATCCGAATGCAGCGCAACGGCAAGGCCGTCCACATTCACCTGGCTGGCGGCAACCGAAGGCAGGATGGCGGAAGCCTCGAGGCGGGCTTGCGTGCTTTGGCCGGCTATCTTTGCCGACAATGACTGGACCTCGATCTTGACCGGGCTTTCGGCGCTGCCGATCGTCAACGGCAGGCTGGGTCCGGATGACGTCAGATCGAGCGAAAAATCGCTGACGCCGTTCGGATTCAAGCTGCCGGCGGCGTTGCCGGAAATCTTGTCGCCCGAAAGCGTTGCATGGTCCAGGGCCAGGCCGCTCGCCAGACCATAGCTGCCGGCGGCATCCAGATCGAGCGGCCCAAGTCCCGCCTGGCGGGTCTGGCTGGTCTCGGCGCCGGCAAGCTTGGCGTCGAATTCGATATCGGGATTGGCCGACGGACCCGTGAGGTGTGCCGTGCCTTCCAGCGTTCCGGCGGCATCCAGGCCCGGCACGAAATCATTGGCGAGCGCCGCAGGCAGGCCGGCGAAATTGGTCGTCAGGTCGAGGAGCTGGCCGGCGCTGCCGGAAATGGTCGCCGAGCCGCCGCCGAGATTGAGCGCAAGCTTCTCGACGCTGGCGACGCCGTTGGCGATTGCAAGGCGCGACGGCTCGGCGATCGCCGCCTTGATGCCGCGCAGGGTCGCTTCGCCGGACGCGATCTCGACGCTGGTCTTGCCGTCGGCGATCTTCACGCGCCCGGTCGCGGTGGCCGGAATGCCGGATGCCGTCGCGCCGCCGGAAAAATTGGTCCAGTCGCCGTCGCGCCTCAGGTCGATGCCGATACCGCTGACCACTGTCTTGCCGGAAGTGACGCTGTCGGCCTTGATCGTGCCCGATATTGCCGGTCCCTTGAGATAATTGGCGATCAGCGCATTGACGGTGATCGCTTTCGCCGCCACTTCGCCGCGCGCGATCGATGTGCTAGCCGCATTGATGGTGAGGTTCGGAGCCGCGCCATCCTTGGCGAAGGCGATCGTGCCGTTGATATCGCCGGTTGCCGTCTGGCCGCCTAGCGCCGCCAGCGGGCCGACATCGGGAACGGCCAGCGTCAGCGTGCCAACCGGCAGGAACTGGTCGTCGAGCGCGAGGTCGCCCGAAACCTTGTTGTCGCCCAGTGCAAGGCTGAGCCCCCTGATCGCGCGCTTGCCGGCGGCGCTCACCAACGACGCCTCGATGTCGAGCGGCTGTTCCTCGACGCTGCCCGTCAGCGAGATATCGGCCGAGGGGTTGGCG
>NZ_RZSR01000860.1:0-2605 GCF_004023265.1 Mesorhizobium sp. M1A.F.Ca.IN.020.06.1.1 | reverse complement strand
TCATCTCGCTTTGCTCTTTCCTCGCCGGCGGACGCCGTTTTGAGACCCTGTTTCAACCAGGGGAAAGGCGTTCTCTGCAGTCATTCTTCTGGAATGACGGGAAGCTCATTATCTCTTACCTCGTCAATCTCGTACCGCGTTTCGAGATGTTCACTCCCGGCCACCAGGAATGGACGCGCCGAGTCCTGGACACCCTGCCCGCCGAAGGGACTGTCCACGTCTGGTCATTCGATGCGGCAGTTCACGAGACCAATGGAGAGGTCCTGGTCTGTGCTCAGGATCCGATCACGCCGCCGCAGCTCTTGCTATTCGATCTCAATGCCGCGCCGTCTCTCAGCGCTTCAGCAATCCTGAAGCGCAGCCCGGAGAATTTCGATGCATCCGGACTGGTGGTCACGCGCCACGAGGCAGTCTCTATCGATCATGAGCTGATCCCCTACACGCAGGTTGGTCCGGCGAACGGGAACGGAGATGCTCCGGTTCACCTTTCCGCTTATGGCGGGTTCGGCACATCACTCCTGCCCTACTACAACTCCCCGCTGGGCAAGCTGTGGCTCGAGCGCGGCGGCACGTGTGTGGAGGCGAACATCCGCGGCGGCGGCGAGTTCGGCACCCGCTGGCACGATGCCGGGCGCAGGGAGGGCAAGCGTCTCGCCCATGACGATTTCGCCGCCGTTGCCGCCGACCTCGTGCGAAGGGGCATCACCCTGCCGAGGCGGATTGCCGCTGAGGGCGGCTCAAATGGCGGCCTGCTGATCGCAAACATGCTGACCCGCTATCCTGAGCATTTCGGGGCTCTGTTCTGCACAGTTCCGCTTATCGACATGCGTCGCTACACCAAGCTCTTGGCGGGCGCGAGCTGGATCGACGAATATGGCGATCCGGACAAGGCTCACGATTGGGCTTTCCTGAAGGAAATCTCCGCCTATCACGCCGCGGCGCCGGGACAGCCCTATCCGCCTATCCTGATCGCCACCACGAAACGCGACGACCGCGTCCATCCGGGCCATGCGCGCAAGATGGCCGCAAAACTGCAGGCTCTTGGCTATCCCGCTTACTTCTACGAGGCCAGCGCAGGCGGGCACGGCTACGGCAAGGACAATCGGGAGCAAGCCGCATTCATCAGTCTAGGCACCAATTTTCTCCGCAGCGCAATCGGCTTCAACGATCACCTTCCGGAGATGGCGGAACGCGTTGCAACGCAAGAGGAGCGTTTGAGCTCCATCAACAATTCATTCGAGCAGGAGACGAAATAGTGCAGTGCATCCTTTCTGAACATCAAGGAGTGAATATCATGGCGAGAACGCGAATGGGCGCAGCGCGGGCAATAGCAGCGGCGGTGGCCCTGATCATCGTGGGACAGCAGGCCGTCGCCGCGGAGCCTGCGCAAGCAGAGACCGTCCTGGCGGAGACGGGAGCCTCGGTCACCGAAGCGCCAAGCCCTTGGCAGGTCCGCCTGCGGGGGTTGGGCGTCGTTACGAAAGATCTGGGCTACGTTGATACGCTTCCCGGCTCCGGTCTTTCCTATTCGAACACGGTGACGCCGGAACTCGATATCTCGTATTTCTTTAACGACAACATCGCCGCCGAACTCATACTCGGTACCACCTATGCCAACATCGCGGGCCGAGGGACGATCGGTGGGTTGGGCAACATCGGCAAAGTTTGGCTGCTGCCGCCGACGCTCACGTTGCAGTACCATTTTACCGATCTCGGCGCGTTCAAGCCTTATGTCGGCGCCGGCGTGAACTACACGATCTTCTATAACCAGGACACTGGCAGCGCTGACGCTCTCAAGGTGAAGAACACGTTCGGCACGGCGCTGCAGGTCGGATTCGACTACATGGTGGACCAGCACTGGGGCCTCAACTTCGACGTGAAGAAGCTTTTCCTGAGGCCGGACTTCGACGTCACGGTGGCCGGCGCGAAGCTGACGGGGAAGGCGGAGCTCGATCCCTGGCTGATAGGCGCAGGTGTCACCTACCGCTTTTGAATATCAGAGTGAAGTCTGCTTCCCGACTGCCGGTTTAAAATGAAGGGCGCCTCGCGCGCCCTTTTTTATGGTCGACACTGCAGCGCAAGACCTCATGAAGCTATTGTCGGGCGGGGTTCTCTTCCGGCGGACCAAGAAGGTGCACTGGCCAACCGGCCTTGCGCCTGAGATGGAGTGCTTAGAAGCGCTTTGGATCGGGACGGGCTTTGGTATTGTGGGTGGAATGCTTCAGCCAGACTATTTGCCAGCATCGTCTCCCGGACGTCTGAGCTTCGTGTCAGCGCAAGGCGAACACGCGGCTCCTAGATGCCGACACGATGGCTGGTTCAGCCATGCTGCGACAGTTGCCTGTTTTTTCAGTTCCTTTGCTGTTCGCGCGCTAACCGCAACGCTCCATACCAGTCTCGCGTGCCTGTCCCCGTGGGTGGGCGGCAGAAAGCGATTAGGCCCGCTGAAAGAGGCGGACCGCATCCGAAGGACCGTAACGACGAGAAGGACCTGAAGCGAGAGCGAAGGTTGCGGGAGGCCGCGGCGGGCCTAAAAGGCACTGCCGACCAACCCCCACGCCCCAGGAAAGGCTGACAAAAACCGCAGCGGCCGACTGTCCAATAG
>NZ_RZSR01000859.1:0-2607 GCF_004023265.1 Mesorhizobium sp. M1A.F.Ca.IN.020.06.1.1 | reverse complement strand
CCCCCAGGGCTGGCGCGGGATTGCCACCGACTGGGCCTCGGATCAGCGCGCGTTCAAGAACGTGTCCTGGGGCAAGGCCATGATGTGGATCTTCCTGCTCAGCGACACCTTCATCTTCGGCTGCTTCCTGCTCTCCTACATGACCGCCCGCATGTCGACGCGCGTGCCGTGGCCCAACCCAAGCAAGGTCTTCGCGCTGCACATCGGCGGGTCGGAGGTCCCGCTGATCCTGATCGCCATCATGACCTTCGTGCTGATCTCCAGCAGCGGCACCATGGCCATGGCGGTCAATTTCGGCTACCGCCGCGATCGCCGCAAAACCGCGATCCTGATGCTTTTGACCGCCGCGCTCGGCGCAACCTTCGTCGGCATGCAAGCCTTCGAATGGACCAAGCTCATCACCGAAGGAGTGCGGCCCTGGGGCAATCCCTGGGGAGCCGCGCAATTCGGCTCATGCTTTTTCATGATCACCGGCTTCCACGGCACGCACGTCACGATCGGGGTCATCTTCCTGATCATCGTGGCGCGAAAAGTCTGGCGCGGCGATTACGACATCGGGCGTCCAGGGTTTTTCACCAGTCGCCGGGGCCACTACGAGAATGTCGAGATCATGGGACTCTACTGGCACTTCGTCGATCTGGTCTGGGTGTTCATCTTCGCCTTCTTCTATCTTTGGTGAGAGGCAGGCTTTGCTGAGAGGACGAAATGGCTGAAGCAACCGCAAACGGTCTCGGACAACAGGCGCTGCACTCCACCCACGATGCAGCGACCGCCGGCAAATCGGACACGCATCAGGAACACCCGATCAAGCTCTATCTGGTGGTCTGGGTGTGGCTGTTCATACTCAGCGCCTGCTCCTATATGGTCGACTATTTCGGCCTGCACGGCTATCTCAGATGGTCGCTGATCCTGATTTTCATGATGCTCAAGGCAGGACTGATCGTGGCCGTCTTCATGCACATGGCCTGGGAACGGTTGGCGATGATGTATGCGATCATCCTGCCGCCGATATTGGTGCTGGTCTTCGTGGCGATGATGGTCTTCGAGGCCGACTATACGCTGCTGACCCGCATCGCGTTTTTCGGGCCCGGCCCCTGACGCGCGGTTCGGATAAACCGCAGCCTAATCAGCCCGAAATGGCCGGTGCCTCGAAACAACCGGCGGTTTGGTTTTGATATGCGTCGTGAACTCAAGCAAAGGACGCGGAAAATGACGATAGCGAACAGACTGAGGAATTTCATAGACGGCAAGGGAATCCCGTACGACACCGTCGCGCATCATCGGACTGCAACCAGCAGGCAGGCCGCCATTGCCGCCCACGTGCCCGGCAGCATGATGGCCAAGTCCGTGGTCGTTCACCACGAGCTCGGCTATGCGCTGGCCGTGGTCCCAAGCACCCACAGGATCGAACTCGCCAAGCTCCAGGACGTCATGGACAAGCGCCTCGGGCTCGCTTCCGAGGACGAGGTGGTCTCGCTCTTCGACGATTGCGATATCGGCGCCGTACCGCCGATCGGCGCGGCCTATGACGTGCCGGTCATTTTGGACGAAAGCCTCGGCGACGCCGCCGATATCTACTTCGAGGGCGGCGACCACAAGACCCTTGTGCATATCAGCGGCAAGGATTTCCGCGACCTGACCACAGGCGCGCGTCGGGCACGCTTCAGCCACCCGGCCCTGTGAGAGCACCGGCACTCCAGCCCGTGCTCGACAGGGTTTGCTAGTTCGCCGGTCTTGGGGCGGCGGCCGGCGCTTCCACGACCTTACGATACACGTGCCAGGTGGCATGGCCGAGGACTGGCAGCACAACCGCCAGCCCCGCGAACACCGGCAGCGAACCGACGATCAGCCCAACGGCGACGATCAGTCCCCAGACGGCCATTACGATGGGGTTCGCCAGCACTACGCGTACCGAAGTGTGAATGGCTTCGTAGGCGCCGACATCGCGATCAAGCAGCAGCGGAAAAGCCACCACGGTGGTGCACAACACGACCACGGCGAAGACGAATCCGATGGCGTGACCCAGCACGATCAGGGTCCAACCGCGCCCGGTGGCGAATATCTCAGCGATGAAGCTGGACAGCGATGCCGGGGGCGCGGGACCGAACAGCTGCTCGTAGAAGATTTTGGCGGTCAAAAGCCACGCTATGAAGATCGCGAACAGCATGATCCCGACCGCGGCGATGGCCGGCAGCGCCGGGGAGTTCCTGACCTCGAAGGCATGGCGCCACGAGGCATCGAGCCCGGCTTCCCGTCTGCGGCTGATCTCGTAAAGACCGATCGCCGCGAATGGGCCGATCAGCGCAAAACCGGACACCAGCGGAAACAGCAGTGGCAGCGCGTTCGCTCCCGATGTCCAGGTAGCAAGCACCACACCGACGAGCGGATAGATCATGCACAGAAACACGATGTGCGAGGGTTTCACCATGAAATCGTCGACACCGCGCCTGAGCGCGTCGAAAAGATCGGAAATGCCGATCTTTCTCACTCTGGTATGCTCGAGCGTTTCGCTAGCGCCTGCAATGACGTGAAAGCTTGCCATGACCATTCCTCCAGACCAGGGTCCGGCAAGGTCGCGGATTCGCGGTGCTACCGCTCTGCATGTTG
>NZ_RZSR01000858.1:0-2608 GCF_004023265.1 Mesorhizobium sp. M1A.F.Ca.IN.020.06.1.1 | reverse complement strand
CGGGTGCCCTTGCGCAGGGCGCCATCGCCCTTGGCACGGATGTGCAGGCATCTCAGCAAAACACCGTTGCCATCGGCATTCTGACCAAAGCAACTGGAACGAGCGCCACGGCGATGGGCAACACGGCAAGCGCTTGGGGCAACCAGTCCATCGCCTTGGGTTTGGGCGCGCAGGCAGGCGTTCAGGCCAACACGGCCCTGCCCAATAGCATCGCGATCGGCACCAACTCGCTCTCTTCCGGCGCTTTCGCCGTCGCGATGGGACCTGCCTCAATTGCAAGCGGCGCTGCAGCCACGGCGATTGGCAACACGGCCGTGGCCAGCGGCCAAAACGCCTCCTCTTTCGGGTCCGGAGCAAGTGCGGCAGGAGACAATTCTCTCGCTGCCGGCGTCAGCGCCAGCGCCGGGGGCCTCGACAGTACCGCGCTCGGCATCGGCACCGTAGCCAGCGCAGACAATTCCACCGCCGTCGGACGTGAATCCCGCGCCACCGGACTCAACAGCACTGCGCTCGGCCGCGGCGCCCAAAGCACCGCCCAGAACTCCATCTCTCTCGGCGCAGGCACGAGAGCGACCGGAATAGGTGCCGTCTATGTCGGCTCGAGCACCTTTGCAACGAGCGCCAGTGGAGACAACGCCATCGGCATCGGTACGGACGTGACGGCATCCGCGGACGACGCCCTTGCAATGGGACGCGAGAGCCAGGCGACGGCAACCAACGCCGTCGCGGTCGGTCTGCAGTCCGCTGCGCTCTCCGCCGACTCCATCGCCATGGGCACGGGCGCGACCGCCGATGGCGGCAAGGCCGTCGCCATCGGCGCCGGCAACTCCGCCTATGGTGACGGCGCGGTCGCCATCGGCGATCCGAGCTATGCCAGCGGCACTGGCGCCTTCACCGGTGGCGCCAACAACATCGCCAACAGCGACGGCACGGCCAGCGCCACCGCCGCCAACCAGGCCGCCGGCGCGGTTGCGATCGGCAACAACAACAAGGCGATCGGGCAGGGTTCCGTGGCGCTGGGCAACGGTTCCACCGCGGGTGCGACCGGCTTCGTCGGGAATGTCGCGCTGGGCAATGGCGCGACCGCCACGGCAAGCTCCGGTGATGTGGCCCTCGGCTCGGGCTCGGTCACCCAGGTGGCCGTCGGCACCTCCGGCACGACGATCGGGGGCACGGCCTATACCTTCGCCGGAACGACGCCGACCTCGACAGTCAGCATTGGGGCGCCGGGCGCTGAGCGGACCCTCACAAACCTCGCCGCAGGACGCATTAGCGGCAGCTCGACTGACGCGATCAACGGCTCGCAGCTTTTCGCGACCAACCAACAGGTTACGCAGAACACCACCGATATCGCCAATCTCAGCACGTCGCTCACCGACATCAACAACGGCGGCGGCATCAAGTATTTCCATGCCAATTCCACGCTCGCCGATTCCCAGGCGCTGGGAACGGATTCCGTTGCGATCGGCCCCAATGCCGTCGCCGCCAATGCCGGCGATGTCGCAATCGGCCTGAACGCGGTTTCGGGCACCACGACCGCGGTCGGCAGCACGGTCATCGGCGGCGCGACCTACACCTTTGCCGGCGGGACGCCGGCCGGTGCCTTCTCGGTCGGCTCGGCCGGCGCGGAGCGCCAGATCCAGAACGTCGCGGCCGGGCAGTTGAACGGCTCCTCGACCGACGCGGTGAACGGCTCGCAGCTCTTCGCGACCAACCAGCAAGTGACGCAGAACACCACCGACATCGCCGCCAACACCGCTGACATCACCAATCTCGGCAACACGATCAACAGCTTCGCCGGCGACACGTCGACCGCCTATACAGATGCCAACGGTGAGGGTATCCGCTATGTCCGCACCAACGACACGACGCTGCCCGTCGCCGATGCCTTCGCGCAAGGGGTGGGCTCCTCCGCGCTCGGCTACCAGGCGACGGCCTCCGCCGGCGATTCGCTGGCGCTCGGCCGGGGCACTCAAGCCACGATCCTTGGCGGCGTTGCGCTCGGTGCCGGCTCGGTTTCGGATCGTGCGGTGGCGCCGACATCGGGATCGATCCTCTCCGGCACCGGGCTCATCCCCTACAACACTGCGGACATGAGTCTGCTCGGCGCCGTCTCGGTCGGCACCTCCACCTCCTATCGTCAGATCATCAACGTTGCCGACGCCACGGAGGACCAGGACGCGGTGACGCTGCGCCAGTTGAAGGGCGCGCTGAGCTCCTTCGCGGTGACGGGAACCATGTACTTCCACGCCAATTCGACCGCCTCGGATTCGCTTGCGGCCGGCATCGATTCGGTTGCGATCGGTCCGCGCACCACCGTCAACGGCGACAACGGCATAGGCATGGGTAACGGCGCCATCGTGCAGTCGACGGCACCGGGCGGCATCGCGATCGGCCAGACCTCGACTGTCAATGCGGCAGACAGCATCGCGCTAGGGACGAACTCGACCGCCAACGGTGCCCAGTCGATGGCGCTCGGCGCCGGCGCCACGGCCAACGAGCCGGGCAGCGTCGCGCTCGGTGCGGGCTCGACGACGGCGGCGGCGGTCGCCACGACGGGCACGACCATCAACGGCGTCGCCTACACCTTCGCCGGAACCGCTCCGAC
>NZ_RZSR01000857.1:0-2611 GCF_004023265.1 Mesorhizobium sp. M1A.F.Ca.IN.020.06.1.1 | reverse complement strand
CCCCCGGGACGCCCGAAAGGCGCACGCGGGCAGGCAGCTTCAGGTTGGAGACAAGATAGGTCCCGGGCGGCAGAAACACCGGCGCATCGCGGTCGCTGGCGTCGCCGAGCAGCTTGGCGAAGGCCTTGCTCTGGTCGTCCAGCGCGCCCGGCTGCAAGCCGATTTCGATGGCATTGATCGAGCCGCGCATCGTGGCCTTCTCGATGCCGGGCAGCATCTTCGCCGATGCCTTGCCGGCAAAGAGGCCGGCAGCGGCGAGGCCGGTGGTGCGGGCAAGCAGCGTTCGTCTGTTCAACATCGGCACAGGTCCTGGCGTTTCAACCGCTCCGTCGCAGGAATCGTGCCAAGGCCAGCTCGCAGGCAAACCGCTTGTGCAGTTGCCTGACCAAGCTTAAGTTCATGTTATGAGTAGAGCTTTCACCCGCGAGGAAGACAGCGAAAACGCCATTGCCGGTGTCGGCGAACGGCCGATCAGTCCGCACCGCAATCTGGTAACGGAGCGGGGACTCGCGATGATCGAAGAGAATCTCTCCGAATTGCGAGATCAAATGGCCAAGGCCGAAAGACGCGGCGATCGCGAGCGCCTCGCAATAGTGTCCCGCGACCTGCGCTACTGGACCGCGCGGCGCGAGAGCGCGGAGCTTTCGGTGCCGGAGTCCGGCAGCAATGTGGTCCGCTTCGGCATGGGCGTCACGCTGGAAAACGGCGACGGCAAGAAGGTCCACTGGCGCATCGTCGGCGAGGACGAGGCCAACCCGTCGAAAGGCAGCATCTCCCATGTCTCGCCGATGGCGATGGCCCTGTTCGGCAAGAAGGTCGGCGAGGTCGTTGCCGTCAACGGCAAGGAGTGGGAGATCGTCAAGCTGTCGGACAAGGCCGAGAACTAGGCCTTGAGCTTGACTGTATGGTCGCGGAAAAACGCCGCGGCTCCGGTCTCATCGATTTCACCTGCGGCGACCATCATCACCAACTGGATAACATCCTGCTGTTCGGCTTCTACGCTTAACCCGTTGAAATAGAGAACCACATCGGCCGCGGCAAAAGCCGTGCGCTTGTTCCCGTCAACGAAGGGGTGGTTCTTCGCAATGCCGAAGAGATAGGCCGCCGCGAGTTCACAAAGATCGGGCTCACCGCACGCTTCCTTCTGTTGGGGGCGGGCGAAGGCAGATTCCAGCATGCCCTGGTCGCGTATACCGGAGGCTCCGCCGTGGAGGCGCAACTGCTCAGCGTGCATCGCCTCCACGAATTCTCGCGAATGATGCTCGGTCATTTAGCGAGCGCGCGGTAGGCAACCTCGTATTTCTTCATCCGTTCGCGCGCGATCTTCATCTTACGCTCGAATTCTTCGGCAGAGTCTTCAAGACGGCGCAAGCGCAGCTCCTGGCCCTCCTGAACGACGATGACGTTGTCGCCCGCCTTCAGGTTTAGCCGGTCGAGAAGCTCTTTCGGCAAAATCAGACCTTCGGAGTTGCCAATCTTTCGAATGGTGATGTTCATGGTAGGTCGTCCTGTTGCAACGGCAATTATAACTGGAGGGGCCTGTTGTTGCAACGGAAATTATAACAACCGATTGGGAACTACTGACATGGTCGCCATCAAGAAGCGGGTTGAGGACGGGATCCTCTTCCTCTCTCGATTGGCGCATTAGCTGTGCCGATAAGCCTTAGCAACGAGTTGCGTTTGACCAGTTCCCGACACAGGCTATTCACTCAACCGACAGCAGCCTGTCCATCAGTCTGTCCGCCGCTTGCGGGATGACGGTCCCCGGCGGGAAGATTTCGGCCGCCCCAGCCTTCAGCACCGCGTCGTAATCCTGTGGCGGGATGACGCCGCCGGCGACGATCAGCATGTCGCCATGGCCGAGCTTCCTCAGCGCCTCCTTGAGCTCGGGGATCAGCGTCAGATGTCCGGCCGCGAGCGAGGACGCGCCGATGATGTCGACATCATGCTGCACCGCCAGCTTTGCGATCTCCTCCGGCGTCTGGAACATCGGTCCGACGGTGACCTCGAAGCCGAGATCGGCAAAGGCGCTGGCGATCACCTTCTGGCCGCGATCATGGCCGTCCTGGCCCATCTTGGCGACCAGGATGCGCGGCTTTGCACCGGATTTCTTTTCGAAGGCTTCGAGCTTGTCCTTGAGCCGATCGACCGCCGGATTGTCGCCGAGCGCGTCGCGATAGACGCCGGAGATGGTCTGCACGGTGGCTGCATGGCGCCCGAACACTTTCTCCAACGCCAGCGAGATCTCGCCGACGGTCGCATTGGCCCGCGCCGCGCGGATCGCGAATTCGAGCAGGTTCTCGCCGCTTTCAGCCGCGCGGGTGAGGGCGGTTAGCGCATCCTCCAGGGCCGCGACGTCGCGCGTGCCTTTGAGCCGCTGCAGCTTCGCCAATTGCCGGGCCTTGACCTCGGCATTATCGATCTTCAGCACATCGACCTCGATGTCGGCTTCCGGGCGATGCGCATTGACTCCGACCAGCACCTGCTCGCCGGAATCGATGCGTGCCTGGGTGCGCGCCGCCGCTTCCTCGATGCGCAGCTTCGGAATGCCTTTCTCGATCGCCGCCGCCATGCCGCCGAGGTTTTCGACCTCCTCGATATGGGCGAGCGC
>NZ_RZSR01000856.1:0-2615 GCF_004023265.1 Mesorhizobium sp. M1A.F.Ca.IN.020.06.1.1 | reverse complement strand
GTTCTATGACGACAAGCTGCCGGCGCGTACGCTGCTTCTTTCCCAGCCGGTGCAGGAGCAGGAGCTGCTCGCCGAGGCGCTGTCAACCCGCGCCGGGCGCAGGATAGCGATCTCGGTGCCGCAGCGCGGCGAGAAGAAGGATCTCACAGATCACGCGCTGCAGAACGCGCGTGAGGCGCTCGGCCGCAGGCTGGCGGAAACGTCGACGCAGGCGCGGCTATTGCAAGGCTTTGCCGAGACCTTCGGCCTCGCAAGGCCGCCAGTGCGCATCGAGGTCTACGACAACTCGCACATCATGGGCACCAATGCGGTCGGCGCCATGGTCGTCGCCGGGCCGGAAGGTTTTGTGAAGAACCAGTACCGAAAGTTCAACATCCGCTCGACCGAGATCACGCCCGGAGACGATTTCGGCATGATGCGCGAGGTGATGGAGCGCCGCTTCTCGCGGCTCCTCAGGGAGCATGGCGACGTCCAGCCTTCAATCGGAGCGGGCGCGGAAGCCGAGGACGATGCGGCAGACGATCTTGTCGAGGGAAACGGCAGCTTCCCGGCATGGCCGGACGTCATCCTGATTGACGGCGGCCAGGGCCAGATGACCGCGGTGCGCAAGATCCTCTCCGATCTCGGCATCGAGGACCGGGTCGTCGCCATCGGCATCGCCAAGGGCCAGGACCGCGACGCCGGGCGCGAGCGCTTCTTCGTCAAGGGCAGGGACTCTTTCACGCTGCCGGTGCGCGACCCGGTGCTCTATTTCGTCCAGCGCCTGCGCGACGAGGTGCATCGCTTCGCCATCGGCTCGCACCGTGCCCGCCGCAAGAAGGAGATGGTCAAGAGTCCGCTCGACGAGATCGCCGGCATCGGCCCCGGCCGCAAGCGGGCGCTGCTTCACCATTTCGGCACCGCCAAGGCGGTCAGCCGCGCCGCGGTCGAGGACCTGATCAAGGTCGACGGCATTTCCGAGCACGTGGCGAAGCTGGTCTACAACCATTTTCATGACAGCTGACCATTCTTGCGCCTATTTTGGGTTGACCAATCGAATCTCGCCTGTTGACCCCCCACATTGGCTTCTGATTTGAGTAGGCAGGCGGAGAGAGATCCCGATCAGATATGGCCCAGCGCGCTTTCAACCTGCCGAACATCCTCACCTACGCCCGCATCATCGCGGTGCCGCTGGTGGTGCTGTGCTTTTTTCTCGAAGGCCATCTGAAGTCCTCCGACTTTGCCCGCTGGTCGGCGCTGGCCATCTTCCTGCTCGCCTCCGTCACCGACTATTTCGACGGCTATTTCGCGCGCGCCTGGCAGCAGACCTCCAACATCGGCAAGATGCTGGACCCGATCGCCGACAAGCTCCTGGTCGCCACCTGCCTGCTCTTGCTCGCCGCCGACACCGACCGCCATGCCGGCATTGCCGGTTGGTCGCTATGGGCGGCGATCATCATCCTGTGCCGCGAGATTCTTGTCTCGGGCCTGCGCGAATATTTGGCCGCGCTGAAGGTCTCGGTTCCGGTGACCCAACTCGCCAAATGGAAGACGACCATCCAGATGGTCGCCATCGCCTTCCTGCTCGTCGGCCCGGCCGGCGACAAGATCTTCCCGCTGACCACCCAAATCGGCCTGGTGTTGTTGTGGATCGCGGCACTTGTCACCCTCTACACCGGCTACGACTATTTCCGGGCCGGCCTGAAACACATCATGGACGAGTGAGATGTCGACCAAGCTCATCTATTTCGCCTGGGTGCGCGAGCGGATCGGCAAGCCGGAAGAGCATGTCGAGCTGCCCGCCGGCGTCGAGACCGTCGCCGACCTGTTGCGCTGGCTGAAGTCGCGCGGCGAGGAATACGAAAACGCGCTGCAATATCCGGACGTCATCCGCGTCGCCATCAACCAGGAACATGTCGGCCACCGCGAGAAAATCGCGGGCGCGCGCGAGATCGCGCTGTTTCCGCCGATGACCGGGGGCTGAGATGGCGAGCACGGTCGTGCCGGCCATCCGCGTCCAGCGGGAGGATTTCGACGTCGCCGCCGAGATTGCCGCGCTGACCGAAGGCCGTGCCGACATCGGCGCCGTGGTCACCTTCTCCGGCCTCTGCCGTGACGAGCAAGGCGCGCTCGCCGCCCTCGAGCTCGAGCACTATCCCGGCATGGCCGAGGCCGAGATCGGCCGCATCGCCACTGAGGCCATCGGGCGTTGGCCGCTGCAGGGGCTCACTGTCGTCCACCGCCATGGAAAAATCGCGCCGGGCGAAAACATCGTGCTGGTGGTCGCGGCCTCCGCGCATCGCCAGGCGGCCTTCGAGGCGGCGAATTTCCTGATGGATTACCTGAAGTCGCGCGCGCCCTTCTGGAAGAAGGAGCACCGTGCCGACGGCTCCGAAGGCGGCTGGGTCGAGGCCAAGGAAGCCGACGACGAAGCCGCGGATCGTTGGAAGACCCCGGACAAGTAAGCCAGGACGGCATTGCCTTGGCGATCGCCCCATCCGGCGCGCTTCGCAGCACCTTCTCCCCTTGGGGAGAAGAGGGTCGCCCCGAACTGCTCTTCGCAATTTCGGTTGGCAATCCGCCTGAGGGACAAGCCGGCGAATTTCCTCCCCAAGGCCATCGAACGACCGCAATCC
>NZ_RZSR01000855.1:0-2615 GCF_004023265.1 Mesorhizobium sp. M1A.F.Ca.IN.020.06.1.1 | reverse complement strand
CGGACCCCAGACCCACCGCTGTAACCCGAAGATGGCGCCCTACATCTATGGCGCCCGCAACAACATCCACATCATCGACCTGTCGCAGACGGTGCCGCTGCTGCACCAGGCCCTGAAGCAGGTTTCCGACACCGTCGCCAAGGGCGGCCGTGTGCTGTTCGTCGGCACCAAGCGCCAGGCTTCGGACATCGTCGCCGACGCCGCACAGCGTTCGGCCCAGTATTATGTCAACTCGCGTTGGCTGGGCGGCATGCTGACCAACTGGAAGACGATCTCGAATTCGATCCAACGCCTGCGCAAGCTCGACGAGACGCTGGCCGGCGAGGCCCAGGGCCTCACCAAGAAGGAGCGCCTCAACCTCGACCGTGAGCGCGAGAAGCTCAACAAGGCGCTGGGCGGCATCAAGGACATGGGTTCGACGCCGGACCTGATGTTCGTCATCGACACCAACAAGGAGGCGATCGCCATCCTCGAGGCCAAGCGCCTCGGCATCCCGGTCGTCGCCATCATCGATTCCAACTGCGACCCGGACAAAATCGACTTCCCGATCCCCGGCAATGACGACGCGGCCCGCGCGATCCAGCTTTATTGCGATCTGATCGCCAAGGCTGCGATCGACGGCATCGCCCGGCAGCAGGGCGCGCTCGGCATGGACATCGGCGCGTCGGCCGAGGCTCCGGTCGAACCGGCGCTCGACACTCCGGCCACTGAAGCTCCGGAAGCTTGAAAAACGAAGGCCGGCTTCGGCCTTCATCTTTCCAATAAGTTGGCGCGTTAAAGCGCTTTTGCCGGGCGCATCATCGGGATTCGATGGTGCGTCGGCGCTTTTGAAACAAAGAGGCGACAATGAGCATTTCGGCTGCACAGGTCAAAGAACTCCGCGACTTGACCGGCGCGGGCATGATGGACTGCAAGGCGGCGTTGAACGAAACCAACGGCGACATGGAAGCGGCCGTCGACTGGCTGCGCAAGAAGGGCATCTCCAAGGCCGACAAGAAGGCCGGCCGCACCGCGGCGGAAGGCCTGATCGGCGTCGATTCCGGTGTTCGCGAAGCCGCGGTCGTCGAGGTGAACTCCGAGACCGACTTCGTCGCGCGCAACTCCGCCTTCCAGGAAATCGTCGCCAACGTCGCCAAGGTGGCGCTCGCCTATGGCACGACCGAAGCAGTTGCCGCGGCCAAGTATCCGGGCTCCGACAAGTCAGTCACCGACACCATCAAGGACGCGGTCGGCACCATCGGCGAGAACATGGGCTTCCGCCGCTCGGCCAAGCTCACTGTCCCGCATGGCGCGGTGGCGACCTATGTCCACAATGCCGTCGCGGATGGCCTCGGCAAGCTCGGCGTGCTGGTCGCGATCGAGACCACCGGCAATGAGCATGCGGCGAACGCCTTCGGCCGCCAGGTCGCCATGCATGTCGCCGCGACCAACCCGGTTGCGCTGACTGCCGAGGAAGTCGACCCGGCCCTGATCGAGCGCGAGAAGGCGATCTTCTCCGACCAGGCCCGCCAGTCCGGCAAGCCGGAAGCGATCATCGAGAAGATGGTCGAGGGCCGGCTGCGTAAGTTCTATGAAGAGGTCGTGCTCCTGAAGCAGGCCTTCGTGCTCAATCCCGACATCACCGTCGAGAAGGCGCTGAAGTATGCCGAGAAGGAGATCGGCGCTCCGGCGAAGATCACCGCCTATCTGCGTTACGCGCTGGGCGAGGGCATCGAGAAGGAAGCGACCGATTTCGCGGCGGAAGTCGCGGCCGCGGTCAAGAAATAGCCCGAAGCAAAAGTAAGGCTACAGAGCTCAGGCAACTCGGCCGGGTGTCCGCATGGATGCCCGGCCGATCTCTTGAGCGGTATCGATAAAGGCTCTGAGCTTCGGCGCCATCGATGCCCTGCGCGGGAAATAGAGGAACAGGCCCGGCTCCTCGATCGCCGTCTTCGGCAGGATCTGAACCAGACGACCCGCGGCGAGATCGGCGCGCACCAGCGGCTCGAATACGTAGGCGAGCCCGACCCCAGCAAGCGCAAGATCGATCGCCGCAAGCGAATCTGTGACGATGGCCGTGCCGCGCGTCTCGACCACGACATCCTTACCGTTCTCGTTCAGATCCCAACGATAGAGCCCGCCGGAGCGGACAAGCCGGTAGCCGATGCAATTGTGCCTCGCCAGGTCGGCTACGTCGCGCGGCGGGCCGTGCTTTCCGATATAGCCGGGCGAGGCGACAACCACTGCCTTGACGGGAGGCGTAAGCCGCACGGTGATCATATCCTGTGCGATCATCTCGCCCAACCTGATGCCGGCATCGAAACCCTCGCCGACGATATCGACCAGGGCCTGGTCGGCGAAGACCTCGACCGTCACCTCCGGATAGCGTTCGGCCATGGCCGCGATCACCGGCGTGACCGCCAGGGGCATCGCGATATTGGACGCATTGATCCTGAGCAGGCCGGAGGGCCTGCCCTTGACGCCGCGGATGCGGTCGATGCGCTCGGAGATGTCCTGCAGGGCAGGGGCCGCGGTCTCCACCAGCGCCTTGCCGGCTTCGGTCAGCGAAACGCTGCGCGTGGTGCGCGCAAACAGCGGCTGGCCGATGCGCTCTTCCACCAGCCGCACCGCATGAC
>NZ_RZSR01000854.1:0-2615 GCF_004023265.1 Mesorhizobium sp. M1A.F.Ca.IN.020.06.1.1 | reverse complement strand
GTCATGAAGGCCTGCCGTTCCTGACGATCGTCGCCATAGTCGTCCTGGCCGGGCTGGCGCATCTCGCCGGAGCGCCGATCTTCATCACCATAGGCCTCCTGGCGACGGGTCTGGGCGGCCTGATGATGCATCTGCGCAACCAGCGCGCCGAGCGGCGCACCGCCGCACTTCTCGACGAGACGGCCGCCCGTAGCCGCGCCGAGATCGAGACCCTCGCCGATCGCATGTGGGAGATGCAGGAGAGCGAAGAGCGTTTTCGCGGTCTGATCGATGCGCTCGGCGACCTCGTTGTCCATCGCGACCGCGACGGCCACATCGTCTACGCCAACAAGGTGTTCGCCTCGCTCGTCGAGATCGATCAGCGCGACCTCGCAGGCAAGACGCTTTCCGAGCTCGGCATCGACGTCGGCGTCGTGCCCGAGGCCGCCTTTTCGGATCATGAATGCCTGAGCTCCACCGATGTCGCCATCCGCACGCCGAACGGGCCGCGCTGGTTCTCCTGGATCGAGCTCTCGGTGCGGGACAGGGACACCGGTGCTGTTTCGCACCGGGCGATCGCCCGTGACATCACCGCCCGCAAGCGCGCCGAATCGTCGCTGATCACCGCCCGCGAGCGGGCCGAATACGCCAGCCAGGCCAAGTCGCGCTTCCTTGCCACCGTCAGCCACGAGATCCGCACGCCGATGAATGGCATCATGGGCATGGCGAAGCTGCTTGCCGACACCGACCTGTCGCCCGAGCAGCGTACCTATGTCGGCGCCGTCTCGACTTCCGCAAGCTCGCTGCTGGCGCTGATCGAGGATCTGCTCGACTACTCCAAGATCGAGGCCGGCCGCTTCGATCCCGAGCCGCAGCCGACATCACTGCGTGAGATCGCCGACAACATCATCGAGCTGCTGGCCGCGAAGGCCTTCTCCAAGACCATCGGCCTCGGCTGTCACGTCGAACCCGACGTGCCGCAGATGATCACCGCCGACCCCGGTCGCGTGCGCCAGGTGCTGCTCAACCTCATCGGCAATGCCGTCAAGTTCACCGACACAGGCGGCGTGCTGCTTACCGTCGCGCGCGCCAGCACCGAGAGCACCGACCGCATCCGCTTCACCATCGCCGACACCGGTCCGGGGCTGCGCGAAGAGGATATGGAGCGCATCTTCGAGGAATTCGAGCAATCCGACGGTACTTCGACCAGGGTGCACGGCGGCGCCGGTCTCGGCCTCGCCATCTCCAAGCGCCTGGTGATCGCCATGGGCGGCACGATCTCGGTTTCGAGCCGGCTAGGCGAGGGATCCGAATTCGTCTTCGACATTCCGGCGACCGCGGCAACCCAACCGCCACAGTATCGCCGGGACATCCTCTCGGGCCGACGCGCGGTGATCGTGTCCAAGAATGCCGTCGAGGCCGATGCCATCGCTCGCACCATCCACGCGCATGGCGGTGCCGTCGAGATCGCGGCCACGCCGGACCAGGCCATTGCCTTCGCCGCCGGCTGCAACGTGCTTCTGGTCGACGCCGCGCTCGAGAACAGCGACGGCCGCCTGCTCAAGCGGCTGCGTCAGAGCGGTTTTGTCGACTGCCAGGCCATCACCCTGATCGCACCCGCCGATCGCGGCATGCTTGGCGAATTCCGCGCCAACGGCTACGCGACGTTCCTCGCCCGGCCGGTGCGCGGCGAAACGCTGCTGCGCGTGCTGTTGACCAGCCATGTGCCGGCACCCGCCGAGCCGCGGTCGGAACCGCGCGGCACCGCGTCCGTCCGCCGCCGCGACAAGGGCCTGTCCGTGCTGATCGCGGAGGACAATGACATCAACGCGATGCTTGCCCGCGCCACGCTGCTCAAGGCTGGACATCGCGTCAAGATCGTCAGCAACGGCAAGGCCGCGGTCGAAGCCGTCACCGACGCCGGCCTCAAGCATCGTTTCGATGTCGTGCTGATGGATCTCCACATGCCGGTGATGGACGGGCTGGACGCGATCGCCGCCATCCGCCGCCATGAGGAAGCGCTTGCCGTGCCGCCGATCCCGATCATGGTGCTTTCCGCCGACAGCCAGGAAAAGACGCGCCACACGGTTTTGGCCCACGGCGCCAGCGGCTTCGTCACCAAGCCTCTCGACCCCGATGCGCTCGTCCAGGCCGTCGAGAGCCAGGCAGCGGCGTAACGAATTTTTTAGACTTTCCGGAACGCCTTGGATTGCTTGGCTTTCGCAGCCATAAGATAGCCGGTTGAGGGTATTGCCCAGCCGACGAAGTATTGCCGGGATCGCCGTATCACGGTACTGTCACAATCCTGTTGCACCTACACCGTATCCCCGTGCCAAGAGGGATGGCTCGAAGGAGAATCACTCGTGCATACAGTCATGCCTGAATGCGATACTCGGCCGAACGCCAGCGCCCTTCTCGGCGCGCGTGCCGCCGACGCTTTCGCAAGCGGCGCACCGCTGGGCCGCATCGGCAACCTGGAAGTGCGGCTCGCCCGCAACGGGGCCGAGATCGCCGCCGCCCAGGAAGTGCGTTATCGGGTATTCTATGACGAGCTCGGCGCGAGGAAGGATTTGTTCCAGGCGCAGGATCGGCGCGATGCCGACCGCTTCGACCCGCTCTGCGATCATCTCCTGGTT
>NZ_RZSR01000853.1:0-2620 GCF_004023265.1 Mesorhizobium sp. M1A.F.Ca.IN.020.06.1.1 | reverse complement strand
GCCGCCGCCCGCGACGGCAGCGAGGACGCGCGTACTTGCTGGGGCTGCTTTTCCGGGTTGCCGAAAAGATCGCTGGTGTCGTCCATGCTAGCCATTAAGTCCGGTACTGCGAATCACTCCTCGATACTGCCACGCTTTTGGCGGGCGAACGAGTTCCTGTTCCGTTCAGGGATCAAACTGTCTCTTATTCCAAAACCATTCGATAACCAAGCCGCTGGAAATAGGGCGGGCTCCACCCTTCGGATTCCTGATTCTTTAACATTAACGCCTAGCGTGAGCCTCAACGACAAAAGACCACGGGGCGTCAGGGGTTTCGTTGTGAAGGGCAGGGCCATAACCATGATCGGCATCGCAGCCGTTTTCGGCGCGATCTCGATCTTTGCCGCGGACTTCTGGGTCAAAAGCCAGGCGAGGGCCCAGTCCGAGCAGAAGACGGCATCGATCGTGGTGCCGCACGAGGCCAAAGTCGAATTCAAGACCATCGTCGTGGCGAATGCGCCGCTGCGCTACGGCATGCATCTCGACCGGTCGCAACTCACCGAAATTCCGTGGCCGCAGGATTCTCTGCCGCAAGGCGCCTTCCCGACCGTCGACAAGCTGCTGGCCGAAGGCAGCCGCGTCGTGCTGTCGCCGATCGAGGTCAACGAGCCGGTGCTGCTCGCCAAGCTGTCGGGACCGAATGGCCGCGCCACACTTTCCAACATGCTGTCGCCGGGCATGCGGGCCGTCACCATCCGCACCGACGAGATCGCCGGCGTCGGCGGCTTCATCACGCCGGGCGACCGGGTCGACGTCGTGCTGACGCGCGATGCCGGCGAAATCCAGGAAGTGTCCAAGAACGCGCAAGGGGCAGCCGGCTCGACGGTCACGTCCGAAATCGTCGTCTCCGACGCCAAGGTGCTTTCGGTCGGGCAGGGCGCGGACGAGCGCAAGACCGAGCCGCAGGTCGCCAATTCCGTCACCCTCGAGGTCACGAACGAAGGGGCGCAGAAGGTAGCGCTCGCCCGCACCGTCGGCTCCTTGTCGCTGTCTTTGCGGTCCGCCGCCGATGCCAGCGCCAGCGGCAACGGGCTTACCACCATCTCTTCCTTCGGCGGTTCGGTTGCCGCGAGCGCCGAGGCAAGCGCCGCCTCGCTGGTCAAGGCGGTGGCGAAGGAGCCGGAGGAGCCAAAATTCAAGACGGTGATCGTGTCCCGTGGCACGAAGGTGGAGGAATACAAGGTTCCCTCCAAGCCCGCCGAGGGAGACGTCGTTCCTTCCAAGGAACAAGAACAATAGCCGGTGGGGACCGGCGGGAACGGGACAATGCATGTGTTGAACAAAGAACGGACGACGAGAGGGCTGCGCCTTCTGCGTGCAATGGCGGCGGGCGCCTTTCTGGCAGCCGCCGGAATGCTGGCCTTTGGGGCGCCGGCCCAGGCAAACAACGACGTCGTATACGTCTCGGCGACCAAGAACGCCTCGATCAAAGTCGCCAAGGGCAAGCCCAAGACGATCATGACGAACGCGGCCTTCTATCAGATCGTCATCGGCGATCCGGAGATCGCCAACGTCAATCCGCTGACCGACAAGTCCTTCTATGTGTTGGGCAACAATCTCGGCACCACCGGCATCGCGCTGTTCGATCAGAACAAGCAGCTCGTCGGCACCATCGACATCGAGGTGACGCTGGACACCGACCAACTCGCGAACACCATCCGCGCCAGCGTGCCGGATGCCAAGATCAAGGTCGGTTCGGCCAACGGCCGCGTGGTGCTTTCGGGCGAGGCGGAAGACGCGGTCGCGGCCGACAAGGCGAGCAAGATCGCGTCGCGCTTCTCCGGCAATGAGGAAGTGATCAACTCGGTCAACATCTCGTCCTCGCAGCAGGTTCAGCTCAATGTCCGTTTCGTCGAGATCAACCGGCAGGCGGGACAGGATCTCGGCGCCAAATACGGGGCCAACTTTGCCTTCGGCGTCGGCGGTCGCGACGTCATCATCGACCCGGGCACGGTACCGACCGCCGGGACCGGCGAGATCATCGGCCGGTTGCTTTCCAACGGGGTTTCGATCGACATCGCCATCAAGGCGCTGGAAGAGCGCGGTCTCGCCCGGCGGCTGGCCGAGCCGAACCTGATCGCCCGCTCGGGCCAGACGGCGAGCTTTCTTGCCGGCGGCGAGTTCCCGATCCCGGTGTCCGAGGACAACGGCAAGATCAGCGTCAGCTATAAGAAATACGGCGTCGGTCTGGATTTCACGCCGACCGTGCTCAAGGGTGGACTGGTCAGCCTCGATATCGCGCCGGAAGTTTCGTCGATCGATCCCTCCGCGTCGATCGAAGTCAGCAGCGGCATTTCCATTCCTGCCTTCATCGTGCGTCGCGCCAAGACGTCGGTCGACTTGAAAAACGGCCAGAGCTTCATGATCGCGGGCCTTCTGCAGTCGCAGAACGACATCACCACCTCGCGCCTGCCGGGGCTCGGCAAGCTGCCGGTTCTCGGTCCGCTGTTCTCCTCGAAATCCTATCAGCGGCGCGAGACCGATCTGGTGATCATCGTCACGCCCTACCTGGTCAAACCGGTTGACCCGTCGAAGAAGATGGTCGAGCCCACCGACGGAACGCGGCCGCCAAGCAATGCCG
>NZ_RZSR01000852.1:0-2630 GCF_004023265.1 Mesorhizobium sp. M1A.F.Ca.IN.020.06.1.1 | reverse complement strand
AATCTGGTCGGCAGCCGTGCTTTCGACGCTGCCGATCACCGTTCCATCATAGGGATTTCTGACGGCTATCTGCTCGAACACATCGGCGACACGCAATTTTGCAGCGGTCATCACGCGGCCTCCTTCTTGTCGGCGGAAGGGCGGCACTGATGGATGGTGATGATGTCCGAGAGGAGCGCATAGGCCGTCTCGACCCTGCCTGCGCCGGGTCCGGTCACCGTCACCGCGCCGAGAAGGTCTGTCTTGAGCGAGATGGCGTTGATCGCCCCGCCAACGGCGGCGAGCGCATGATCGAGCGCAAGGCGCTGCGGTGCCACACGGGCTGCGATACCACCGTCCTGGCGAACCGAGGCCGAGCCGATCAGCTTCCAGCGATAGCCTTCTCGCGTCGCCGCGTCGATATCGGCCACGGTCAGGCCCGAAATACCCTTGCAGTCCACGTCCTGCGGCGTCAGCTTTCCACCGAGTAGTTCATTTGCGAGGATGACGACTTTCAACCGGACATCGTGACCTTCAACATCGGCAGTAGGGTCGGCTTCCGCATAACCGAGGTCCTTTGCTTCTTTTACCGCCTCCGCGAAGGAAAGCCCGCCCTCCATGCGGCCAAGAACAAAGTTCGAGGTGCCGTTCAGAATCCCTTCGAAACCATGAAGCCCGGCGCCCGCGAGCGTCCTTTGGGCCATACGAATGACCGGGGTGCCGCTCATGACAGCCCCCTCATGTTCAAACATCACGCCGTGCCGCGCCCCGAGTGCCTTCAGCTCCGTGGCCGCCAGGGCAACCGGGCCCTTGTTGGTTGTGACGACGTGCTTGCCGCTTTCGAGTGCCCAACGGCAATGGGATACGGCCGGCTCGCCATCGACCGGATTGGTGAAGGTCGCCTCGGCGACAATGCCAGCCGGAGCCTGCTTGATGACCTTTTCGTTGTCGGCTTCGGCACTGCCGCCGGACAGTTGTGCGAACCCGCCCCTCGCGAATCTGGTTTCCACCAGCATGCGCGCGTCGATTCCGTTGGGAGAAATGACTGAGCCGAGATGGAGATCGGTAACAGCGACGATGTTTAAACGGAAGCCGAGTTCGGCATTCCAACGATCATTGCTTCCTGCGATCAGCTCGGCCAAGGCGCGGTTGACACCGCCGAAACCGATAAGCGCGATATTGTACTGTGTCATGCCAATTCCTCTCGTGAGCGATGGATCGATGATGAACGAGCCGAGAGGCAGGTCGAAGCTCGCAGAATGGCCAAAGAACTGGTCAGCCTGCACGCTGAGCCGGCAAAATGCCCGGAACGCGCAAAACTCATCAATTGTCGCGGGAGAAGCGAGCATCGGCCAAATTTTGACGATTGACCGCGATTGGGAACTATAGTCAGCGGAAAGTCTCAGGTGCGAGGAGAAAATGGCGGAGTTACTGGATCAGTTCGACCGAACCATCCTTGAGATCATGCAGCGGGATTGTCAGATGAAGGCGGAAGCCATTGGAGAGATGGTTGGCCTTTCAGCGTCCGCTGTTCAGCGGCGCATTAAGCGGATGCGGGAGGAACGGATCATCTCCGCGGAAATCGCCCTTGTGGACCGCAAGGTTGCTGGAAGTCCGATGACGTTCATTGTCGGAATGGAGATCGAGCGCGAAAACTACGATGCTCTATCGAAATTCCGGGCTTGGGTCGAGAAACAGGATCACATCCAACAGGTCTACTATGTGACTGGATCAGTGGATCTCGTTGCAATCATCACGGCACAGGATGTGGAGCAGTACGACGAGATCACCGCGCAGATCATGTCCCAAAATCCACAGATCAAGCGAATGCACACCAATGTTGTCCTCAAGGACATAAAAACAGGAATGTTTGTCCCAGTATCGCCATAGCAAATGCGACCGTGGTGATGTTTACAGTCTCGGCAATGCTTGCCGGCGTGGCGGTGATCGTGACCGCGCCGGTAGGCTTCGTTGGTACGCGAAAGCTGTCGGTCCGCTGTCCGAGCATCTGATCCGGGGAAATATGCAAATTGGTGGAACTCGGGAGCAGCTGAGTTTCGAGAACCGTCAACGCCTCATCTGCGGATTGTGCAAGGCGGAGCCGCTCTCGAACCTGAGATGCCCGAAGCAGCCGGCATATTCGCGAAAGGGCAGGGAGGAAGGCGGAAGAGGCTGAGCGCGGCCAAAGGATAGTGTAAATGAGATCGACTGGGTCGTCGTCGGGACCGTCGAAATCCACAGGCGGGACCAAGCGTGTCAAAGACGCGACAGGCGAGGAGATGTTATCCAGTAGAGCGTGCGGGATCGCCACGCCACGACCGATGCCGGTCGAGGCGAGGCGCTCGCGGTCGAAAAGACCGCGGAGAACCACCTTCTCGTCAAGTCCACTCCTTCGAGCGATCCTGATCGCGATTTTCGACAAGGCTGATTGCTTTCCCTTTGTCACAAGGTCAAGCGAGATGTCTTCTTCCGACAAGATGGGGGAGATCATCGGGGTCAAACCTCCGCGTCGATCCAAACGCAAGCGCAAATGAGTGTTCAGCCGCGCTGCTTAGGCAGAGCCGAAATCACTTTCGAATGAAGTTCAGATCCTGGCCGTCCCGGACGCGAAGCCAGGGCCCTCTCGCGTCCGGGACGGCCAGGATCTGAAC
>NZ_RZSR01000084.1:0-10605 GCF_004023265.1 Mesorhizobium sp. M1A.F.Ca.IN.020.06.1.1 | reverse complement strand
TCGCAGGAGGGATCGCCGACGCCCGACGTGCCGAAGTCGATGACAGCGCTCAGACGGCCGTCCTCGACCAGCAGATTGCCTGAGGCGACATCGCCGTGGAACCAGACGGGCGAGCCGTGCCAGCCGGCAGCAAGCGCCGCCTTCCAGACGGCAGTGGCGGCTTGCGTATCGATCCGGCCTTCAAGCGCAGCGATGGCCTGTCTCGCCTCGTCGTCATAGACGGCCAGCGGGCCGCCGCGATAAAAATTGTGCTGGCCAGGTGCCGGCCCCGCGGTCGGATCGATCCGTTTCAGGGCGACGAGGAACTCAGCCAGCGAGACCGCGAACGCGCGAAGGTCGGCGATGTGACCGGTTTTCGCCGTCTCGCCTTCGATCCAGCGGTAGACGGACCAGTGCCAGGGATAGCCCGCCGCCGGCTCGCCCATGGCGAGCGGCTCGGGAATCGGCAGCGGCAGAAGCGGCGCGAGCTTGGGCAGCCAGCGATGCTCCTTCTCGACCTGCAGCGCATAGGGAGCAGCACTTGGCAGCCTGACCGCCATCGTGTCGCCGAGATGGAAGGTGCGGTTGTCCCAGCCGCCGAACGCGACCGGCTTCACAGGCAGATGCCGCCATTCGGGAAACTGCGCGTCGACGAGCCGGCGCACGAGAGCGGTGTCGATATCCATCTTCGGGCTGTGCATGTCGCTATCCCAAAACCGCGTCGCCTTTGGTCGACATTCATCAGTTGGGAAACTCCAATCCCATCTCGCGATAGCGCTCCGGGTCGTCGCCCCAGTTCTCGCGCACCTTGACGAACAGGAAAAGATGCACCTTCTGCTCGAGGATCTCGGCGATCTCGGCGCGCGCGGCCTGGCCGATGGCGCGGATCGTCTCGCCCTTGTGGCCAAGCACGATCTTCTTCTGGCTCTCGCGCTCGACATAGATGACCTGCTCGATGCGCACCGAGCCGTCCTTCTTCTCCTCCCACTTCTCGGTCTCGATATGCGAGGAATAGGGAAGCTCCTGATGGAGCCTCAGATAAAGCTTTTCGCGCGTGATCTCGGCCGCGAGCTGGCGCATCGGCAGATCGGAGATCTGGTCTTCCGGATAGTACCAGGGACCGGCTGGAAGGGTCTCGGCAAGATAATCGAGCAGGTCCTTGCAGCCGGAGCCGGTGAGCGCCGAGACCATGAAGGTGCGCTGGAACGGCACTCTTTCGTTCGCTGTCGCGGCCAAAGCAAGCAGCGTCTCCGGCTTGACCCGGTCGACCTTGTTGAGGACGAGCAGCATCGGCTGCTTGACGTCCTTCAGCCGGTCGAGGATGGCGTCGGCATCGCCTTTGATGCCGCGTTCGGCATCGATCAGCAGCACCACGACATCGGCATCCTTGGCGCCGCCCCAGGCGGTGGTGACCATGGCCGTGTCCAGCCGCCGCCGCGGCTTGAAGATGCCGGGCGTGTCGACGAAGACGATCTGCGCGTTGTGATGCGTGGCGATGCCGCGCACGATGGCTCGGGTGGTCTGCACCTTGTGGGTGACGATCGACACTTTCGCGCCGACCAGCTGGTTGACCAGCGTCGACTTGCCGGCATTGGGCGCGCCGATCAGCGCGACGAAGCCGGAGCGCGTGGCAGGCGTTTCGAAGGTTTCGGTGACGGTCATGCAGCGCTCCATACGCCTTCGCGCAGCAGCAACGCGGCCGCCGCCGCCTGCTCCGCTTCGCGCTTGGAACGGCCGCTGCCGATCGCCGGCGCGAAAGAGCCGACCTTGACGCTGACGGTGAACAGCGGGTCGTGGTCGGGCCCCTCGCGAGCATCCACCCGGTAGGCCGGCACCGCGCCCGACGCCGCCTGGTGCGCCCACTCCTGCAGCTCGGTCTTGGCGTCGCGGCGGGCAGCACCGATCGCCTGCGAGCGCGGCTGCCAGTAGCGATGGATAAACGCGCGGGCGGTCTCAAGGCCACCGTCCAGATAAAGCACAGCGATCAGCGACTCCAGCGCGTCGGCACGCAGATTGGTTCGCTTGCGGCCTTCGAGATTGCGCACGTCGGAGCCGGCGCGGATCAGCTCCGGCAGGCCGATCTCCTCGGCGATCTCGGAGAGCGCCTCGGCATTGACCAGCGCGTTGAGGCGGAGCGACAGCTCGCCCTCGGCGGCATCCGGAAAGGCAGCGAGCAGCATGTCGGCCACGACCAGGCCGAGAACGCGGTCGCCCAAAAATTCGAAGCGTTCGTAGTCGACGCCGGCATGCGTCGAACGCGCGCTGGCATGGGTCAGCGCGCGCTGCAGACGCTGGCGGTCGGCGAAGGCGTGGCCGGTGCGCTCGACAAGCGCTTCGGCAAGGGCATCGGCGGTCAAACGCTTGGTCGCCGCCATAACCTTAGTGGACGAGATGGAACAGGCGGCCGGCACGCATCAGCGACGGCCACTTCCAGATTTCCAACGGGCTTGCGCCATCGGCGATCGAGAAGAAGATGACGTTGGCGCGGCCGACGAGGTTCTCGGCCGGCACGAAACCGACGGTGAAGCGGCTGTCGGAGGAATTGTCGCGATTGTCGCCCATCATGAAATAGTGGCCGGGCGGCACATCGAACTCGCGCGTGTTATCGCCGATCGAATTGGGCGTCAGATCGAGCGTGTCATAAGTGACGCCGTTGGGCAGCGTCTCGCGATAGACGTCGACGGGACGGTCGACCTCGGTGATGTCGGGGTTGTCGATCTGGCCGACCTTTTCGCGCGGCACCGCGGTGCCGTTGATGAAGAGCTGGCCGTCCTTGACCTGGATCTTGTCGCCGGGCAGGCCGACGACGCGCTTGATGTAGTCGACGGACGGATCCGGCGGGAACTTGAACACGACCACGTCGCCGCGCTTGGGCTCAGAGCCCCAGATGCGGCCGGAGAAAATGTTGGGGCCGAAGGGCAGCGAGTAGCGCGAATAGCCATAGGCCCATTTGGTGACGAACAGATAGTCGCCTTCGAGCAGCGTCGGCCGCATCGAGCCGGAGGGGATGGAGAAGGGCTGGAACAGCAGCGTGCGGATGACAAGCGCGAGCAGCAGAGCCTGGATGATGACGGAAAAGGTTTCCCCAAGCCCGCCGGATTTCTTCTGCGATTTTTCAGCCACGCTCATGTCGTCCTCGATTGTGCGTTGGTTGGTATAGAGTCTCGGCGCGCGCTGGGCAACGTCATGCCGCCCGTGGTCAGATGGAATCAATGTGGCGCTTGTTCGGCGGGCACTGCCTCGATGATCACAAAGGCTTGAGCAAGTGGAAAATCGTCGGTGATAGTGAGGTGGATCAGCGCATGGTGGCCCTTGGGCAGGATTTTTTCCAGCCTGGCGGCAGCGCCGCCGGTGAGCGCCATGGTGGGCGCTCCGCTGGGCAGGTTGACCACGCCCATGTCGCGCCAGAAGACGCCCTCGGCCATGCCGGTGCCAAGCGCCTTGGCGCAGGCCTCCTTGGCGGCGAAGCGCTTGGCGTAGGAAGCGGCACGGGCCGCGCGCTTCTCCGACTTGGCCTGCTCGACCTCGGTGTAGATACGCTGGATAAAGCGCTGGCCGTGCCGTTCCAGGGACTTCTCGATACGTCTGATGTCGATCAGGTCACTGCCGATGCCGATGATCATTCCGCGGGAACTTCCCGTCCGCCCTGCCGGGCCTTCCTGGCTCGCTCGGTCATTCGCCGCTGCCGTTGCGCGCGAAAAGCGGTCATGCCCCACCGCGTGACACCATAGAAGACGAGCCCGAAGACCAAGCCGAGGGGCACCGCGCCGAGAAGCATCGGCTCCAGGATCGGGTGCCACAGCTTGGCGAAGGAAAGCGTGTGCATCATTTCCCCGAGATGCTCCGGCGGCCCATGCCTGGGCAGATGTTCATGCAGGATGAGCTTGCCAGTCTCCCAGGACGCGCCCCAGAGCAGCGGGAAGGACAGCGGATTGCCGAAGAACACCGCACCGAGGGCTGCCGCCACCAGATTGCCGGCGATCACCCAGCATAGCACGGCGGCGATGATGAAGTGGAAGCCCAGCGGGAAGAAGGAGGCGAAAACGCCTGCCGCGACTCCGGCGGCCACCGAATGGGGCGTCGCTTTCAGCCGCAGAATGCGCTTGGAGAAATACTGAACGGAGCGCGAGAACGAGCGGCGCGGCCATAGGTAAGTACGCACCCGCTCCAGGAGGCCATCAGGCTCTCGGCGTCGAAAAAGCACTCTGTTTCGGTTCCTGGTCCAACACACGCTTCCCTGCCAGCCGGGTCGCGCCAACATTATCTTGCGCTTCACCGGCGCAGGAAGGCAACAAAACTTTGCTATAGCGGCGATTGCCAGACCACGGAACAGCGAAACGTCGCCGCGATGGTCTGCCGCAGGCTCTTACATGAGCGCCATTCTGGCGAAACTGAGGAAGACTGGGCAAAGCATGTTTGGCCATTCGTCCTTGCGCGACCGCGGCGCCGAGGTATCGGACGCGGTCAGCCTGGGCTTTTCAGCTAAGTTCGATATTCGCTGACCTCGACCAGGTTGTCGTCGGGATCCCGGAAATAGACCGACATCATTCTGCCGCGAGCACCGGTGCGCTCGACAGGTCCGACTTCGACCGCCACACCGTTGGCTTCGAGGCTGGCGCGGATGTCGGCAAGAGGCACCGCAGCAATGAGGCAGAAATCGCCGGAGCCCGGCGTCGGCGCCTTCGCCTTCGGCTCAAAGGTGCGAGCGACCTCGTGCAGATTGATCTTCTGCGATCCGAACAGAAGCGCGGTCGGCCGGCTCGGCTCGTCCAGCCGCCCCATGCCCAGCACGCGCTGATAGAAGTCGCAAGTCGCTTCGACAGACCGGACCGTCAGGACGAAATGATCGATGCCGGCTATCATGGGGCCTCTGCGCGCTTCGCTGGCAAAGAGATTCAACCGGCACCCTCAGGTGCTTGTTTTCATTCATCGCCAGGTCAGATATTTCGGCTTCCCGGCTTAACGGCAGGGATGGCGGCAAGTTCCGGCGGCAGGCGGTCGGGCGGGTAGGCCGGCACCTCATATTCGGCGAGCGCAATCAGCGGCACGCCGACATCGGTCTTGCCGGCCGAGCGGTCGATGATGCAGGCGGCCGCCACCACCTCGGCGCCGAGCTGGCGCAGGCAGTCGATGGTCTCGCGAATCGAGAGACCCGTGGTGACGATGTCCTCGACAATGACGACGCGCGATCCCTTTGCGATCTCGAAGCGACGCAGTCGGAACTCGCCCCCTTCCCGCTCGACCCAGACCGCCGGCGCGCCGAGATGGCGCGAGGTCTCGTAGGCCGGGATCAGGCCGCCGATCGCCGGGCCGACGACATAGTCGATCCTGCCCGGCACCGCCTCACGAATCTTCTCGGCCAGCGCCTTGCACAGGCGCTCGGTCTTGTCGGCATGCATGAAGACGCGCGCCTTCTGCAGGAAGATCGGGCTGCGCAGTCCGGACGTCAGGATGAAGTGCCCCTCGAGAACCGCGCCCGCCTCGCGGAAAATGCCCAGCACTTCATCGGTGTTCATTGTTCGCTCCATGCTCTTGGCGAGTGGTGAGTAATGAGTAGTGAATAGAATAGCGATGAGTGAATGGTGAATGGTCGTGATAGGCAACCTAATTCACTATTCACTATTTACTATTCACCCATTCACACGCCGTGCGTCGCTGACGCTCGAATTATCCTTGAGCTGCGACAGCAGCCGGTTGAGGTGCTTCAGGTCCCAAACCTCGAGGTCGATCAGCATCTCGGTGAAATCGGGCGCGGTGCGCACCATCGACAGCGTGTGGATGTTGGCATCGTTAGACGCGACGACCTGCGCGATGTCGGCGAGCGAGCCCGGCGCATTGATGGCTGTGACCGAGATGCGGGCCGGGAAGCGCTCCTTGGTACGCTCGTCGATGTCCCAGCGCACATCGATCCAGCGCTCGGGCTGGTCGTCGAAAGCCTGCAGGGCCGGCGACTGGATAGGATAAATGGTGATACCGGTTCCTGGCTGAATGATGCCGACGATGCGGTCGCCGGGCACCGCCCCTTCCGGCGCGAAGCGCACCGGCAGGTCGCCGCGCACGCCGCGGATGGGCACCGCACCGTCGCGCTGCTGGTCCTTGCCCTTGCGCGCGGCGCGGCCGGGCATCTGGAACAGCATGCCCGCGGCGTTGCGGATCTTGGACCAGCCTTCCTCGCGCTGCTTGGGCGCCGCGACCGTGACGCGCTCGTCCTTGTAGTCGGGGAAGACTGCTTTCATGACATCGGTCGAGGCAAGCTCGCCGCGGCCGACAGAGGCCAGCACGTCCTCTATATCCTTGCGCGCCAGGCGATGCAGAACCGGCTTCAGGCTTTCCTTGGTGAAGTTCTTGCCGGCGCGCTCGAAGGCGCGTTCGAGGATGCGGGCGCCGAGCCCGGAATATTGCTTGCGGATGGCATTCTTGGTGGCGCGGCGGATGGCGGCGCGCGCCTTGCCGGTGACGACGACCGATTCCCAGGCTGCCGGCGGCACCTGCGCCTTGGAGCGGATGATCTCGACCTCGTCGCCGTTCTTCAACTCCGTCATCAGCGGCATGATGCGGCCGTTGACCTTGGCGCCGACACAGGTGTCGCCGACATCGGTGTGGACGGCATAGGCGAAGTCGATGGGGGTGGCGCCGCGCGGCAGGGCGATCAGCATGCCCTTGGGCGTGAAGCAGAACACCTGGTCCTGGAACAGCTCGAGCTTGGTGTTTTCCAGGAAATCCTCGGGATTGTCGCCCTCGGCCAGTTGCTCGATGGTGCGGCGCAGCCAGGCATAGGCGTTGGTCTCCTTGGAGATCGCGTGCGCTGCGCCGTTCGGCTTGCCGCCGCTGTCCTTGTAGATCGAATGCGCGGCAACGCCGTATTCGGCGATCTTGTTCATCTCGCGGGTGCGGATCTGCAGTTCGACGCGCTGGCGCGAGGGGCCGACAATGGTGGTGTGGATCGAGCGGTAGTCATTCTGCTTCGGCGTCGAGATGTAATCCTTGAAGCGGCCAGGCACCATCGACCAGGTGGTGTGGATGGCGCCAAGCGCGCGGTAGCAGTCCTCGACGGTGTCGACGACCACACGGAAGCCGAAGATGTCGGAGAGCTGCTCGAAGGAGAGCGCCTTGGCCTCCATCTTGCGGAACACCGACCAAGGCTTCTTCTGCCGGCTTTTGACGCCGGCTTTGATCGCGTGTTTTTCGAACAGGCCGGACAACGCCTTCTCGATCTCGTCCAGCACGCCCTTGTTGCGCTCGAAGATCTCGGCGAGCCGCGCGGTGACGGCGCGATAGGCTTCCGGATTGATGTAGCGGAAGGCGATCTCCTCAAGTTCCTCGCGCATGCCTTGCATGCCCATGCGGCCGGCGAGCGGCGCATAGATGTCCATCGTCTCCTCGGCGATGCGCAGGCGCTTGGACTCGGGCATATGGTCGAGCGTGCGCATGTTGTGCAGGCGATCGGCGAGCTTGACCAGCAGAACGCGAATATCCTCGGAGATCGCCAGCAGCAGCTTGCGCAGGTTCTCCGCCTGCTCGGCCTTCTTGGAGACGAGGTCGAGCTTCTTCAGCTTGGTCAGTCCCTCGACCAGCTTGCCCATCTCGGGGCCGAACAATTCATCGATCTCGGCCCTAGTGGCGGTCGTGTCCTCGATCGTGTCGTGCAGCAGGGCAACGGCGATGGTCGCCTCGTCCATATGCATCTCGGTGAGGATGGCCGCCACTTCCAGCGGATGCGAGAAATAGGGATCGCCCGAGGCGCGCTTCTGGTGGCCATGCTTTTGCATGGCGTAGACATAGGCCTTGTTGAGCAGCGCCTCGTTGACGTCAGGCTTGTAGCGCTGCACGCGCTCGACAAGCTCATACTGACGCATCATGGGCGAAATCTCGCGGTGATGAAATGATTGATGCGCCGCACCGGCGTGCGACGCATCCCATAGATAGCCACGAAACTGACGATACGGAAGTCCCGGATGCTTGATCCAGGCCCGTGTCCAAGAGCTTAGTAGTCGTCGCTCTTTTCCGGCGGCACCAGACCCTCGATGCCGGCGAGCAGGTCTTCCTCGCTCATGCGGTCGAAGGCGATGTTCTCTTCGGCATCGTCGGTGTCGGCACCAGCGGTGGCAGCGCCGGTCTGGTCGGCGATGGCCTCGCCCTCGGCCTCCGGCTCGTCGACCTCCACATGCTTCTGCAGCGAGTGGATCAGGTCTTCCTTGAGGTCGTCCGGCGACAGCGTCTCGTCGGCGATCTCGCGCAGCGCAATGACCGGATTCTTGTCATTGTCGCGAGGAACGGTGATCTGCGCGCCCTGGCTGATCTGGCGGGCACGGTGGCCGGCGAGCAGCACGAGCTCGAAACGGTTGTCGACCTTGTCGATGCAATCTTCAACGGTTACGCGGGCCATGGACTGCCCCTTTCATGCGTGGATTTGATGGAAAACTGGCGGGCTCCATAACAAGGACGCCGCCGAAATACAAGCTTTATGGCGGGCACCGCCGAAGCACGAGCCCCTGCCCGGCTCAATATCGGACTTCGCCTTGCTTACCTGGTGCCGATCACAATTGCTTGCAATGCGCGCCCTGCCCTTGGATATCCATAAATCTGGCGTTATCTCGAAAGGGGCGGGAAGAGGGACCATTATCGGGCCTACCCGTCACGTCCTTTTAGACGACAGAAATTTTTGAAAAGGGATATTTTTCAATGTTCGATCCCCGTGAAAAGATCGCTCTTTTCATCGACGGCGCCAACCTCTACGCCACCTCGCGGGCGCTGGGCTTCGACATAGACTACCGCAAGCTTCTGTCGAGCTTTCAGAAACGCGGCTACCTGCTCAGGGCCTATTACTACACCGCGCTGGTCGAGGATCAGGAATATTCCTCGATCCGGCCGCTGATCGACTGGCTGGACTATAACGGCTTCAAGGTGGTGACCAAGCCAGCCAAGGAGTTCACCGACTCGACCGGCCGGCGCAAGATCAAGGGCAACATGGACATCGAGCTCACCGTCGATGCGCTGGAGCTTGCCGATGTCGTCGACCACTATGTCATCTTCTCCGGCGACGGCGACTTCCGCACGCTGGTCGAGGCGCTGCAGCGGCGTGGCCGCAAGGTGTCGATCATCTCGACCATGGCCTCGCAGCCGCCGATGATCTCCGACGACTTGCGCCGCCAGGCCGACCACTTCATCGACCTCATGACGCTGAAGAATGAAGTCGGCCGCGATCCATCGGAACGGCCGGTCCGCCGGCCGGAGCCGGCTGAAGCCGACGAGGACGATTATTGAGCGCGGCGGCCTTGAGCGCTGCGCCCTCCCCCGAGCCTGACCGCGATTGTCCGCTTTGTCCGCGGCTGCACGACTTCATCGCCGCCTGGCGCCAGCGCGAGCCGGGCTGGTTCAATGCACCGGTGCCGACCTTCCTGCCGCCGGAGGGCGAGGGCTCGGTCAGGCTCCTCATCGTCGGGCTGGCGCCCGGCCTGCGCGGCGCCAACCGCACCGGGCGTCCCTTCACCGGCGACTATGCCGGCGACCTGCTCTACGCAACGCTGATCGCTCAAGGGTTGGCGCGCGGGGAATTCAAGGCCAGGCCCGATGACGGGCTGGAGCTCGTCGGCACCGCGATCACCAATGCGGTGCGATGCGTGCCGCCGGAAAACAAGCCGGTCGGCGCCGAGATCGCCACCTGCCGGACCTTCCTCAAACCGACGATCGCGCGCTTTGCCAATCTGCGGGCCATCCTGACGCTGGGCTCGATCGCGCATCAATCGACGGTGCGGGCGCTGGGCGGGCGCGTCGCCACCCTTCCGTTCCGCCACGGCGGACGACAGCAGGCCGGCGGCATCACGCTGTTCTCCAGCTATCACTGCTCGCGCTACAACACCAACACCGGTGTGCTGACGGAAGCGATGTTCGTCGATGTCTTCAAGGAGATAGCAGCCTTCCTGAAGAGCTAGGGTCCGGCGCCGCGGCAAACAACTCCGACAGCCTCGCCGGCCCGCCCTTCAGCACATTCAGGTCGACGTCGCCGTCGATGCCGTCGACACGGCCTGTGTCGAGATATTGCCAATAGACCCAGTCGTCGTCGTTCAGCGGCCCCCGCACAGAGCGCAGCCAGCGCTGGCGTACCGCGATATGAGCGGCATAGGTCGGTGCCGTCTCATCGGTTATATAGAGAATGGCCGGCTTGCCGTAAGCCGCCTCGACCGGGCCAAGGAATGCCAGCAGTTCGGCGTTCAGCTCGGCGGGCGAAGGGCGTCGCGGACAATTGCCGTGGAACTCGATGTCGACCACCGGCGGCAAGAGCTGCTCGCCGCGCGGCACGACCGATATGAAGTTCCTGGCCTGGTCGGCACCCGGGCGGCAGAAGGTGAAGAAATGATAGGCGCCGACAGCGAGGCCCGCCGCGCGGGCCTGGCGCAAATTCTCAGCAAAGGCATCATCGACATAATCACCACCTTCCGTCGCCTTGATGATGGCGAAAACGACATCGTCGGCCGCGACGCGCGGCCAGTCGATCCTGCCCTGGTGATGCGAAACATCGATGCCCCTTAAGGGGAATTTGCCGCGATCCGGCGGGAAAGCACGGTGCCGGAAGAAGCCCTCTGCCCATGTGGCAAGCGCCAGAAAGACGAAAGCCAGGGCCAGGGC
>NZ_RZSR01000851.1:0-2635 GCF_004023265.1 Mesorhizobium sp. M1A.F.Ca.IN.020.06.1.1 | reverse complement strand
GTCGAGGAGATCAAGGGCCAGGAGGAGGTCAAGGAGGCCGGGCGCATGCTGCGCGAGGCCAACATGGCCTCGATGAACTATCGCGGCTTCGTCGAGGGCGACGACATCGGCAAGGGAACGGTCGACGTGGTCGTCACCGAGGGCTTTGCCGGCAACATCGCGCTCAAGACCGCCGAGGGCACCGCAAGGCAGATCGCCGGCTATTTGCGGGCCGCCATGAGCCGCACGCTGATGGCCAGGATCGGCTACGTCTTTGCCAAAGGTGCCTTCGACCGGCTGCGCGAAAAGATGGATGTCGGCCGCTCCAATGGCGGCGTCTTTCTGGGCCTGAACGGCATTGTGGTGAAGAGCCATGGCGGTGCCGATTCGGATGGCTTTGCCGCGGCGATCGAGCTCGGCTACGACATGGTGCGCAACAATCTGCTTGACCGGATCGAGGCCGATCTCGATCTGTTCCATGCGCGCAATCCGACTGCCCAGGCAAACAGGAAATCCGGCGTCGCCGTCGAGGCCGAGGAATAGGAACGAACCTTGATCAGATCAGTTGTGCGCGGCAACGGTGCCGCGCTGCCCCGCCGCATCATGAAGAATGCCGATTTCGAAGGCATGGTCGAGACCTCCGACGAGTGGATCGTCCAGCGCACCGGCATTCGCCAGCGCCACGTCGCGGCCGATGACGAGACGACGGCCTCGCTGGGCGAGGCGGCGGCGCGCGCCGCGCTCGACAGCGCCGGCCTGACGCCAGCGGATATCGACCTGATCGTGCTGGCGACCTCGACGCCTAATAACACGTTCCCGGCGACGGCTGTCGAAATCCAGAACCGCCTCGGCATGCATCACGGCTTTGCCTTCGACATGCAGGCCGTGTGTTCCGGCTTCGTCTATGCGGTCGCCACCGCCGATCTCTATATCCGCGGCGGGCTGGCAAAACGCGTCCTGGTGATCGGCTCCGAAACCTTCTCGCGCATCCTAGACTGGAGCGACCGCTCGACCTGCGTGCTGTTTGGCGATGGCGCCGGCGCCGTGGTGCTCGAAGCGGCGAAAGGGGCTGGCAACATCGCCGATCGCGGCGTGCTGGCCGCCAGCCTGCGTTCGGATGGCGTCCACAAGGAAAAACTCTTCGTCGACGGCGGCCCGTCCACCACGGGAACGGTCGGCCATCTCAGGATGGAAGGCCGCGAGGTCTTCAAGCACGCGGTCGGCATGATCACCGACGTTATCGAGGCCACTTTCGCCGAGGCCGGCATCACGGCGGAAGACCTCGACTGGTTCGTGCCGCATCAGGCCAATAAACGGATCATTGACGCTTCCGCCAAGAAGCTCGGGATAGCCGAAGAGAAAGTCGTGGTCACCGTCGATTTGCACGGTAATACCTCGGCTGCCTCCGTGCCGCTCGCTTTGTCGGTGGCCGTCGCCGACGGCCGCATCAAGAAGGGCGACCTTGTTCTGCTTGAGGCGATGGGCGGGGGTTTTACCTGGGGCGCGGTGTTGCTGCGCTGGTAAGTGCCGAACGCGGGGGTTCGGTCCTTGACCTTGCCGGATCAATTACTTAGGCTCTGCCGCTGCCTGTATCGATTTATGTTTTTGAGCTGATGGGACGGTCGCATGGGGGGAAAGACACTGACGCGTGCCGACGTAGCCGAAGCCGTTTACCGCAAGGTTGGTTTGTCGCGAACTGAATCGGCCGAGCTGGTCGAGGCCGTCCTGGATGAGATTTGCGAAGCCATCGTTCGCGGCGAGACGGTGAAGCTGTCTTCCTTCGCGACTTTCCATGTCCGCTCCAAGAATGAGCGCATCGGCCGCAATCCCAAAACCGGCGAAGAAGTGCCGATCCTGCCGCGCCGCGTGATGACCTTCAAATCCTCGAACGTGCTGAAGAACCGCATCTTGCGTTCGCACCAGAACAGCAAGGCCAAGGGCGTCAAGTAACCCTCGAATGCCGGTTGAAAACCGCGGCCCCTTTGACGCCGGGCTTGAATATCGCTTCATAAACCGCTGAAATAAGGTGCGATTCGGATCAACTCCGGATTGCGGTCCAGCGTGAGGATTCGCCCATGGACAAGAGCCCCGATGCTTTCCGTACCATCAGCGAGGTTGCGGAAGATCTCGACCTGCCGCAGCACGTGCTGCGTTTCTGGGAAACCCGTTTCAACCAGATCAAGCCGATGAAGCGTGGTGGCGGCCGCCGTTACTACCGGCCGCAGGATGTCGAACTGATCAAGGGCATCCGGCACATGCTTTATGATCAGGGCTATACGATCAAAGGCGTGCAGAAGCTGTTGCGCGAGAACGGCAACCATTTCCTGGTCGCGATCGGCAATGGCGACATGGCAGCCGTCGAGGCGATCGCGCAGCGCCGCCAGGCCGAGCAAGTGCCGCTGACCGCGGCTGCCCAGCCGCGCGGCGACGAGGATGCGCTGGTCGGTCAGCCCAAGGTGAAGCCCAGCCGCCGTTTCTTCGGCCTTGGCAAGGGAGACGACGAAGGTCCCGTGCAGCCGGACTCCTCGAAATTGTCGCGCGACAACCGGGCCTTGCTGCAGGAGGCGCTCTTCGACCTTCTGGAGTGCAAGCGCCTGCTCGACCAGGTGCGTTGAGCTTCGGGTGCCGCTCCCGCGGCTTGGACGGCCGGCGTCCC
>NZ_RZSR01000850.1:0-2636 GCF_004023265.1 Mesorhizobium sp. M1A.F.Ca.IN.020.06.1.1 | reverse complement strand
GACGCTGACCTATTACGGCGCCGAGAAGGTTATGCCTCACTACAACGTCATGGGCGTCGCCAAGGCGGCGCTCGAGGCCAGCGTGCGCTATCTCGCCGTCGACCTCGGCGCCAAGAAGATCCGCGTCAACGCCATCTCGGCCGGCCCGATCAAGACCCTTGCCGCCTCCGGCATCGGCGACTTCCGCTACATCCTCAAATGGAACGAGTACAACGCGCCGCTCAAGCAGACGGTGACGCAGGAAGAAGTCGGCGATTCCGGCGTCTACTTCCTGTCGGACCTGTCGCGCGGCGTGACCGGCGAGGTCCATCACGTCGATTCCGGCTACCATGTCGTCGGCATGAAGGCGGTCGACGCGCCCGACATCTCGACCGTCAAGGACTAGTTCTCTCCGCCTGTCTATTCGTCCAGGCCCTGGCCCGACCTCCGGAGACCTGATGTATCCGCTCGTCTACATCGCGCGCCACGGCCAGACGCAGTGGAACGCCGAGGGTCGGCTGCAAGGCCAGGCAGATACCGATATCAACGAACTTGGCCGCGAGCAGGCGACGCAAAACGGCCGACGGTTGGCGGACCTTATCGGAAACGCCGCGGATTTCGATTTTGTCGCCAGCCCGATGCGCCGCACGCGCGAGACGATGGAACTGATGCGCGCGGCGATGGGTCTCGACCCGCTCGCCTATCGCACCGATCCGCGCTTGGTGGAGCTAAGCTTCGGCGACTGGCAGGGTTTCACCTTTGCCGAACTCGAAAAGCGTGTCCCGGGTTCGACCAAAAGCCGCCGCGCCGCGAAGTGGGATTTCCAGCCGCCCGGCGAGGGCGCCGAAAGCTACGAGATGCTGCTCGAGCGGATAAAACCCTGGTTCGACGCGCTTCGCCAGCCGACCGTCTGCGTCACCCATGGCGGGGTCATGCGCTGCTTCTTCCGCTTCGTCACCGGCATTTCCAAGCAGGAAGCCGCCAGCCTCGACATGCCGCAGGACCGTATGCTCCGACTCGAGGGCCGCAGCCTGGAGTGGCTGTAAGCCTCTACACCTGGCAACGAATTGATCGTAGCAGTCGGCAATGCTTACCTGTCATGCTCAGCTTACGATTGGGCCGGTTACGACTGCATGTTCTCCAGTTTGATCGATAGATTTCGCCGACGGCCTGAGCTAGGTCGCCCAATTCGCCGCGGGAGGCCCTAGGCGACATAGTCGCAGGAGCGCTGGCAGACACTCTGGCACCAGATTTTCAGCGAGTGGGCGATTTGTTCTGGGTGAGCGACCCAAAGGACCACATGCGCTATCTGTTGAAGTTTCAAACGATGAAAGGAATGACTTTTTCTGCTTGCTGGGGCGTGTCGGTCGACTTTGTGCCCGATTTTCGGCCGTGGAAAACTCACGTGGAAAGGAACGGCAAAGTCGGCCGCCTTTAATCTCTGTATCGACCCCATTGACCTGTCAGGCTCGATTCCAGGCTGGTGTTCTTTCTACGCCAACGATCGTGACTATCATGTCGAACGGGTTGCATTGGCTGCCGTAAAAGCCGCTCGACTGGATTGGTCGAAGATCACTGCATTGGGTGACTTCGCCCACATCTTCGAGCAACGGGCAAAGATGAAGTTCAAACGTTTCTCATTGGAGAATTACGTGCAAACTGACCTGGCATGGGGCCTCATCCTAATCGCTTTGGGGCGGCTGAACGAAGGTCAGCATCGCCTCGACGCATTTTGTCAGCAGTTCGCTATAGCCCCAGGGTCGACTATCCTCGCAAACGCGAAGGATGAAGCCACCAAGATGGCGGCCGGACGACCGGCGCCGTTGTTTGGTTGACTAGGTTGCCAGCTAATTCTAGTCGCTGTCCGGCAGCTGCATATCGGTCACGACATTCTCGCCATTGGTCACGTCGTAGGCGAGGACGATATCCATGCCGGGCTTCAGCGCGTCGAGATCGGTTTCGGCGTTGAGCTTGTAGGACTTTCCGTCGTCCAGCGTCAGCGTCAGCGTGTCCTTGTCGACCTTCTTGATCAAGCCTTCGGTCTGGCCGGCGAACGCGGCAGCGGTGGAAATGAGCAACATGGCGCAGGCGGCGCCAATCAGGGTACGCATCGTCGTCCTCTTTGGTCATTGCGCCGGCATGAGCAACGGCGGATCCTCAACGGCGGATGGAAGAGAGCAGAAACCAACCGAATGTGTCAAAACTAAATCCTCCAGATCACAGATTGATGCATCCGATCACCGTTTGACCGCTGTGGAAAACGCCAATAGAAGGCACGCTTGAACCGGCGAACCGGGTCCGCGCCGGGCAGGGCGTTTTTTCCATGTCTCACAACACCTTCGGCCATCTTTTCCGCGTCACCACCTGGGGTGAAAGCCATGGCGCCGCTATTGGCTGCGTTATCGACGGCTGCCCGCCCGGGATCCGCTTCAAGCGCGAGGACATCCAGGCCGAGCTCGACCGGCGCCGCCCGGGCCAGTCGCGCTTCGTCACCCAGCGCCGCGAGCCGGACGAGGTCAAGATCCTCTCCGGCTTCATCCTCGGCGAGGACGGCGAGACGATGATCACCACCGGCACGCCGATCTCGATGCTGATCGAAAATGTGGATCAGCGCTCCAAGGATTACGGCGAGATCGCCCGCCAGTATCGGCCGGGCC
>NZ_RZSR01000849.1:0-2638 GCF_004023265.1 Mesorhizobium sp. M1A.F.Ca.IN.020.06.1.1 | reverse complement strand
GTCCAGGCCGGCGAGATGGTCGAATTCCCGGGCGGCATCCGCGGCATGGCGCTGAACCTCGAAGCCGACAATGTCGGCGTCGTCATCTTCGGCAACGACCGCGACATCAAGGAAGGCGACACCGTCAAGCGCACCGGCGCCATCGTCGACGTTCCGGTCGGTCCCGGCCTGCTCGGCCGCGTGGTCGACGCGCTCGGCAATCCGATCGACGGCAAGGGCCCGATCCAGGCGACCGAACGCCGCCGCGTCGACGTCAAGGCGCCCGGCATCATTCCGCGCAAGTCGGTGCATGAGCCGATGTCGACCGGCCTCAAGGCCATCGACGCGCTGATCCCGGTCGGCCGCGGCCAGCGCGAACTGGTCATCGGCGACCGTCAGACCGGCAAGACCGCCATCATCCTCGACACGATGCTGAACCAGAAGTCGGTGCACGACAACGGCCCGGAGAAGGAGAAGCTCTACTGCGTCTACGTCGCCGTCGGCCAGAAGCGCTCGACCGTCGCGCAGTTCGTCAAGGTGCTGGAGGAGCGCGGCGCGCTCGACTACTCCATCATCATCGCCGCGACCGCGTCGGATCCGGCGCCGATGCAGTTCCTGGCGCCGTTCGCCGGCTGCACCATGGGCGAATATTTCCGCGACAACGGCATGCATGCCCTCATCAGCTATGACGATCTGTCGAAGCAGGCCGTCGCCTACCGCCAGATGTCGCTGCTGCTGCGCCGCCCGCCGGGCCGCGAAGCCTATCCGGGCGACGTGTTCTACCTGCATTCGCGCCTGCTGGAGCGCGCCGCGAAGCTCAACGACGATAATGGCAACGGCTCGCTGACCGCGCTGCCGATCATCGAGACGCAGGCCAACGACGTGTCGGCCTACATCCCGACCAACGTGATCTCGATCACCGACGGTCAGATCTTCCTCGAGACCAACCTGTTCTTCCAAGGCATCCGCCCGGCGGTGAACGTCGGTCTGTCGGTGTCGCGCGTCGGCTCCTCGGCGCAGGTCAAGGCGATGAAGCAGGTCGCCGGCTCGATCAAGGGCGAACTCGCGCAGTACCGTGAAATGGCGGCCTTCGCGCAGTTCGGCTCCGACCTCGACGCCGCCACGCAGCGTCTGCTCAATCGCGGTTCGCGCCTGACGGAGCTCCTGAAGCAGCCGCAGTTCTCGCCGCTCAAGACCGAAGAGCAGGTCGCGGTGATCTTCGCCGGCGTCAATGGCTATCTCGACAAGCTGGCGCTGAATCAGGTCGGCAAGTTCGAGCATGGCCTGCTCAGTCACATGCGCTCGGCCGGCAAGGACGTGCTCGACGGCATCCGCAAAGAGAAGGCGCTGTCGGACGACCTGCGCGGCAAGCTCAAGGCCGAGATCGACGCCTTCGCCAAGACCTTCGCTTAACGAGCAGCCGGACGCACGGGATCAGGTTTGAAGCATGCCTTCATTAAAAGACCTTCGTAACCGTATCGCCTCGGTCAAGGCGACGCAGAAGATCACCAAGGCGATGCAGATGGTCGCCGCGGCGAAGCTGCGTCGCGCGCAGGAAGCGGCCGAAGCTGCGCGTCCCTATTCCGAGCGGATGGGGGCGGTGCTGGCCAACATCACCCAGGCGATCGGCGGCGGCGGCGATGCCCCGGCGCTGATGACCGGCACCGGCAGGGACGACGTGCATCTGCTCATCGTCTGCACCGCCGAGCGCGGCCTGTGCGGCGGCTTCAACTCCCAGATCGCGCGCCTGGCCCGCGAGCATATTCGTAAGCTTCTCGCCGACGGCAAGCAGATCAAGATCATCTGCGTCGGCAAGAAGGGTTTTGACATCCTGCGCCGCGAGTGCGGCTCGCTGATCCTCGAGCGCGTCGACTTGCGCGAGGTCAAGACGCTCGGCTTCGTCAATGCCGATGCGATTGCGCGCAAGGTGATCAACCTGTTCAACCAGGGCGGCTTCGACGTCTGCACGCTGTTCTATTCGCAGTTCAAGTCGGTGATCAGCCAGATTCCGACGGCGCAGCAGATCATCCCGGCGGCCCCGGCTTCCGCCGCTGCCGAGACGAGCAACGGCGCCACGGCCGTCTACGAATACGAGCCGGAGCCGGGCGAGATCCTCTCCGACCTCATCCCGCGCAACATCGCGGTGCAGATCTTCCGCGCGCTGCTGGAAAACGCGGCTGGCGAGATGGGCGCCAAGATGAGCGCGATGGACAATGCGACGCGCAACGCCGGCGACATGATCAACAGGCTGTCGATCACCTACAATCGCCAGCGGCAGGCGCAGATCACCAAGGAACTCATCGAAATCATTTCGGGCGCCGAGGCGCTCTAGGCGCGCCCCGCCGCCGAGGCCATCGACCTCGCGGCAGAAGGCGTGAGCAACAGACAGACGAAAAGGGCAAAGACGATGGCGAAAGCAGCTACCCCGAAGACCGCCGCCAAGGCGGCACCGGCCCCCAAGGCGGCAAAGGCTCCGGCAGCAGCCGCGAATGCCGCTCCGGCCAAGAAGGCGGCCGCTCCGGCCAAGGCAGCGGCTCCGGCGAAGGCGGCCAGCGTTGCGGCGAAGCGGGTCGGCGCCGCCGGCAAGGTGCGCCAGGTCATCGGCGCCGTCGTCGACGTCCAGTTCGAAGATCATCTCCCGGCCATTCTGACTGCGCTG
>NZ_RZSR01000848.1:0-2640 GCF_004023265.1 Mesorhizobium sp. M1A.F.Ca.IN.020.06.1.1 | reverse complement strand
GTCTTGTAGAGGCCTTCGCCGTAGATGCTCATCGACGATGCGACGACAATGCGTTCGACTGGTTTCTTGATCAACGCCTCGAGCAGGGTCGCGGTGCCGAGATCGTTGGTGCCGACATATCGGGCGATCTCGTACATGGATTGGCCGACGCCGACCTCGGCAGCGAGGTGGATGACGGTGTCGACATCCGCTACCGCGTCGGCGACCGCGTCTCGATCACGTACATCTCCCCGTATCAGCTCGGCGCCAGCTGGAATGCTGACGGCTTCATTGCCGTGCACTTGGTCCAAGAGTGCGTCCAGGACACGGACCTCGTAGCCATGCTCGATGAGTTCCTGGGCGACATGCCGGCCAATGAAACCGCAGCCTCCCGTAACCAGGACACGTTTCACGAGAACTCCTTGCCGAGTTAGCGTTGGGGCCGATTTAGCGTTGGGGCCGATTTAGCGTTGGGCTCCCGAACTTCGGGACAAAAGGTTTGTTCCCTGCTTCATCAAAGTTCCCTCGTGGCGAAGCTGTCGGCGGGTCGCCCGCATGCCCGGGAACATTGCCCTTTGCGCGCTGTTAGGGCCGCTCACCGACGTGCGGCGAGAAAGGGAATGCCATGTCTGAAGCGAAGACGACCACCAATCACGACGAAATTCGCAAATGGGTTGAGGAGAGGGACGGCCATCCCGCCGTGGTTCGCACCAAGGGCGAGGGCGGCATCCTGCGCATCGACTTCGGCGAGCCGGAGGAAGCGCTCGAACCGATCGAGTGGGATGAGTTCTTCCGGATCTTCGACGAGAACGACCTTGCCTTCCTCCATCAGGACAAGGCCGGGAGCGGAGGAAAGAGCCGCTTCAACAAATTTGTCGAGCGGAGCGGGAATGGTTGACGCGGGCGGCGGCAGGTAACCAGCAACGAACGCACGCAAGCGGCCCGACCGGCGGAGGCTGCCGCGCCGCCCCGGTTGCCTCAATCCAATGGCTTGTCGGTTGGGCGCGGGGTGGTTCCGGCCTCGCGCTTGCGACCGGCATTGCGATTGGCAACCTTACTGTCGAGCGGTGATGTCGACTGTTCCTCGGCGGCGCCGGCTGTTTTGGGAACTGCCGGTCTCGCGCCGGCGTCGCTATCCATAGCATCGCGGTTTGGACGCGGAAGGCCTTCAGCGTTCGGTGACCTGGTGGCCGGCCGAGATGTGTTTTTCAGTTGAGCCATTTGATACCTCCTTACCTGATCGCAACGACAGGGCGCCCGGGCGAGTTCCGGGCAAAGACGTGGTCACCCGTGAGGGCGCATCACGACCTTGATGCAGCCGTCCTGCTTGTCGCGGAACTTCCTGTAGAGGTCGGGTCCGGCCTCGAGCCCGGCGCGGTGGGTGATCACGAAGGACGGGTCGATGTCGCCGCTTTGGACCTTGTGCAGGAGAGGCTCGAGATAGCGTTGCGTGTGGGTTTGTCCCATGCGGAACGTCAGCCCCTTGTTCATCGCCGCGCCGAACGGGATGTGGTCGACAAGGCCGATATAGACGCCGGGCACCGAAATGGTGCCTCCCTTGCGACAGCAATAGATCGCCTCGCGCAGCACATGCGGCCGGTCGGTGCCAAGATAGACACTCGCCTTGAGCTTATCGAGCATGGAATCCGGGGTGGCGCTGGCATCGGCTTCGGTGCCGACACAGTCGATGCAACTGTCCGGGCCGCGACCGTTGGTCATGGCCATCAGGGCATCGTAGATATTCAAGTTGCTGAAATCGAGGGTCTCGGCCTTGCCGTGGTCGCGCGCCATAGCAAGCCGCTCCGGTACCTTGTCGATGGCGATCACGCGTCCGGCGCCAAGCATCCAGGCGCTCTGGATCGCGAACTGGCCGACCGGCCCGCAGCCCCAGATGGCGACGGTGTCGCCCTCCCGGATGCCGGCGTTCTCCGCCGCCATATAGCCGGTCGGGAAGATGTCGGAGAGGAACAGGACCTGGTCGTCGTCCATGCCGTCCGGCACCTTGATCGGGCCGACATCGGCAAAAGGCACGCGCAAATACTCGGCTTGCCCGCCCCAATAGCCACCGACCAGATGCGAATAGCCGAACAGGCCCGCGGGCGACTGGCCCATGACCTTGGCGGCCTGGTCGGCGTTGGGGTTCGACCGGTCGCAGAGTGAAAACAGGCCGTTCTGGCAAAACCAGCATTCGCCGCATGAGATATTGAAGGGAACGACGACGCGATCGCCCTTCTTGAACTTGCTGTGTCCACGGCCGACCTCCACCACTTCGCCCATGGTCTCATGGCCCAGCACGTCGCCCGATTTCATCGTCGGCATATAGCCGTCCATCAGATGCAGGTCCGAACCGCAAATGGCGCAGCAGGTAACCCTGATGATGAGGGAGAGGTAGGAAGCGATAGAGGGAGAGGAGAAAGAGTAGGAAAGGATAGAGAAGGTGAAGGGCAAAGTGAGAGAGGGAAGAGGGAGAGGCCTGTCGATCGGAGGATGGAGTGAAGAGAACTTGCGCCAGGCGGGAAGGTTCAACGGGCGGCGCCTCGCATTCATCCGTTGTTCGCGGAACCCGGTTCGGCGGCCTTGCGATGCTGCTCGGCCAGCGTGCCGGCCGGCGTGACATGGGCCGCGGCAGCCTGCATCTTGTTCTTCAAACCGCTAACGACC
>NZ_RZSR01000847.1:0-2647 GCF_004023265.1 Mesorhizobium sp. M1A.F.Ca.IN.020.06.1.1 | reverse complement strand
GCCGCAAGGGCTCGAGCTACGGCCCGCGCGAGCAGGGCCGCTACGCCATGGAGTTCTACACCACCGTCAAGACGGCCTACACGTTCGCCGGCTGACGGGCAGGCGTCATGACCTCTGACTTTGCCGGAATGGCCTGGCTCAACCCGCCGCCGCACCATGTGTTCGGCGACGGGACGCTGCATGTCCGCACCGGCAAGGAGACCGATTTTTGGCGCGAGACCTTCTACGGCTTCCGCCGCGACAATGGCCATTTCCTCTATCGTCCCGTCGCGGGCGACTTCAGCGCCGGGGTCACCGTCAAGGGCGAATACAAGGCGCTCTACGATCAGGGCGGGCTGATGCTGCGGCTCAGCGAAACGCACTGGATCAAGGCCGGCATCGAATACACGGACGGCCTCGCCTATTTTTCCGTTGTCGTCACCAACGACACCTCCGACTGGTCGCTGGTCAGCATTCCGACAGACCCCGACGGCGTGAGGATTCGTCTGACCCGCCACGCCGAAGCCATTCGCGTTCAGTACCTCGATGCCGCGGACGGCCGCTGGAAACCGGTGCGGCTGGCCCATTTCCCGGTCTCGCGGAGCGTCGACGTCGGCATGATGTGCTGCTCGCCGCAGCGCGAAGGCTTCGAGGTGATGTTCTCGGGCTTCAGCGTTGGCCCGCCAATCGCGAGAGAGTTGCACGATTGATGGTGGCGCGGCGCTACCCGCGCGCACCTGCGACGCTGCCCTTCGCGGCCGGCTGTTTCTGGAGGGAAACTGGGAAAGGCGGGGCCTCACCAGGGGACGTGCTGTATCTCCAGCCGCGGCAGTCCGATCGGCCTGATGCCGAGATCGTTCGCCAGGGCACCGAAACCCTCGGTCTCGATCAGGTCGCGATAGGGGATCTCCGGAAAGCGAAGGCCGCCGCGATGCAAGGCGGCATCGACCAAGAGCATGGTGCCGCCGACACCGTCCAGGCCGATGCTGTCGAGGTGGCGGACATCGCTCATATGCAGCCTTGCATGTGTGTGCCGCGGAGGCTGATAGAGACCGTCGTGAACATGGCGGAAGTAGTTATGATCTCTGTTGTGCCGCACAGTGACGAAACTGTTGAGGTCGAAGCTGTCGCCGCCTGGGACTTTCACGCAGTGCGGCGCGACGATGCGGTGCCCCCTTGCAATCAGCCGGGTCACGACGTCCGCTGGAAAACGCCAGACATCGATGTCGATCCACAGCGCCCAGTCGTCCTCGTCTCTCAGCCCATGATCGATCAGATGGTTACGCACCTTGGCGATGCCGCTGCGCCTGAAGCGTTGCAGCTGCCGGTTCGCTCGCTTGTCGCGGTCAAGCTCGGTGCCGAGTTTTTTCCGCAGCAGCACGACATCGCGATAGTCCTTGCCCAGGGCTGCAGTGGCGCCTTGCAACCGCTCCCAGCTGCCATCTGAACTGTCGCCTTCGCAAAAGACGAGCTTCATCTTGTCTCTTGGGAAGTCGAGCTGCCGCAACGCGGCGAGGAATGGCTCTATGTGTTGGGCCGCATCGCGCAGCGGCACCAGCACGGCGAGGTTGGATCCCAATGGCGGCGGCGCCGCGATGGCCGCTTGGCTGACGCTTTGCCGGGCGGCTTGCTCATCGGAAACAGTCCCGCGCGTCAGGCGGTGTCGGGCCTGGTAGATCAACTTGCGCAGCCTATGCCGCAACCGGGTGGGCCTCTCCGGCGTCCACCATGTGCCCGCCCAGTGGTGGATCGACAATGTCATGCCGCCGCTGCCCGCCCGCTTTCCCGACGAATCGAGAGGCGAGTACAATTCGGCCGGATGGATCGCAAACGCCGTCTGGTCAGGATAGCCGAGTTGCGCGGAGGTAAGCACGCACGGCCCGGTGGCGTCGATCGCCTGTTTTGCGCGGACGAGCCCGGGCAGGAACGACAGCAAATGAAGCCAGAACGGGTGCCCCGGCGGGCTGGCCATGGTCCCGTTGAACAGAAGGTAAGGCAATCCGCGAAAGTCCGCCTGCACGCGTGCGTGGGCGTCCGGCTCCGTGCAGAACACGATCCGATCCTCGCCCAGGAGCGGATCGAACGGCGCCACGCATTCGCAATCGATATCGGCATAGACCCCGCCGAAATGGTGGAGAAGCAGATAGCGGCCCGCGTCGGCGCGCAGAATGCCATATTCGTAGCTGCAAAAGGTCGGCAGGAAGCCGGGATAGTGTGCGGCCACGAACTCGAGCAAAGTCCGATCGTTCCAGAACATCATCGTCCAGTCCGGATGATGCCGCTTCCAGCTCTCGACATAGCCTTGGAAACGGGCCGGGACGATGTCGGTCTTCCACGTCTGGTGCAGGATTTTCGGGATCATCCGCGGCTCACGGCTTGAACTTGGTGACAGTCGGCGTCGACGCGGGTGGCATCCAGGCCCAGGCCCTGACCGACGGCATCGCGGATCGCCTGCGGCCCGAACCGCGACCACGCGGCCTCGTGGGCCCGGGCGCGAACGCTGGCCATGCGCGCATGGTCGGAACAAAGTCTGACCGCTATGTCGGCCAATCCCTCGTCGGTGTCCGACAGAAGCACCTCGTCGCCCTCGATCAGGTTGAGACCCTCGGCTGCCAGCGGCGTTGCAATGACCGGGACCCCCCAGGCCATTGCTTCGAGGATCTTGATG
>NZ_RZSR01000846.1:0-2654 GCF_004023265.1 Mesorhizobium sp. M1A.F.Ca.IN.020.06.1.1 | reverse complement strand
GTGTTGCCGCCAATCGCCTGGCCGACCAGTGCGCCGCCGGCGCCGCCGATCAGCGCGCCGGTGGTGGCACGCTGCTGGCCCTCCGTTTGGGTCTCGCATCCGGCAAGTGCCGCGGTCATCAGCACCGCCACAAAAACCTTCTTGATCATCATCTCCAGAACTCCTTCAAGCCCCAAAGACCAACTAAAACAGGGGCGTACCTGGCCGAAGTGGGCTCGCATTGCGGCGGAACGGCGGCGGAGCCTGCTCACGAAATGAGTCAGGGTTTCCCGGTGGTTGAAGGCCATGGTTGCCAAACGGCAAAGGCGACCCTCTCGGCAGTAACCCTTCAGCGGGTCCTCAATGGAACAATGATGGTCGCGAGCTCCTGATTGTCGGCGTCAGCCATGATCTGTTCAAGAGAGCTAGGTTCTGGGATCGCCTCGCCATCATCAATCAGACCCTCAACATGAAAGGCGAGAGCCTGTTCGGCTAAGTCGCGCGCTTCGCCGAGGCTAGCGCGGGCGGTAACGACGCCGGGGAAGTCAGGAAAGGACACTCCGTAATCGCTGGCGTCTTCTTTGTGGATCAACCCGATGTACTGGCGCATCGTTTCCTCTTGCCGCGCTGCGGCCGGCCCCTAGCTTAGAACACCCGCACGACGGTGCAAGATGGACAAGTCTGCAACGGCTCCCGCCGGCCCCCTCGGGAGGCCAAGGATCCGTGCGGCCGAGTATCTGCGCATGTCCACAGACAGGCAGATCTACTCGATCGACAACCAGAGAGATGCGATCCGCAATTATGCGAAGGTCATGGGTTATGACATTGTTGCGACCTATGAGGATCCCGGGCGAAGTGGCCTCAGCCTCGTGGGACGCCCAGGCTTGCAGCAGCTGTTGGAAGATGTGGAAAGCCGGCGAGCCGATTTCGAAACCGTCGTTGTCTACGATGTGAGCCGTTGGGGGCGCTTCCAGAATACCGATGAAAGCGCCACCTATGAATACCGGTGCCAGATGGCCGGAGTGCGGATCGAGTTCTGCGCCGAGCTGTTCGTGAACGATGGGAGCATCGGGTCCGACGTCCTGAAGGCAATCAAACGCAGCATGGCCGCGGAGTACAGCCGCATGCTGTCGAACAGGGTCTTCGCCGGTCAAAGCCGGATAGTCGCACTGGGTTTCAGCGGCGGTGGCCCCGCCGGCTATGGCTTCAGGCGCCTTCTTGTTGACGGCTCCGGAAATCCCAAGGCGATGCTTCATCGCAACGAGCGAAAAGGGCTGGCAAGCGATCGCGTCATTCTGGTGCCGGGGCCAAAAGAGGAGGTCTCCACCGTAAGATGGATGTTCAATCAATTCGTGACGAAGGGAAAAACGGAAGCCGAAATTGCGACTGCATTAAACGCTCGCGGCCTGGTTACTGAACGCGGCCGACCATGGACCAAAGCATGCGTGGGCACGATACTGACGAGCGAGAAGTACATCGGCAACAACGTCTGGAATCGAGTATCCCATAGGCTTCTACACGACCGGGTAAGAAATCCGCCAAGCGCATTTGTTCGCGCCGACGCTGTCATCGAGCCGCTCGTGACCCGGGCGCTTTTCGATCGTGCGCAAGCTATCAGGCGCGCGCGCGCTTACCTTAAGCCCGATGAGGAGCTGCTTGCCGATCTGACCAAGCTCCTGAAAGAGCGGGGGAAGCTGTCGAGCCCAATCATAGACGCCGCCCCCTTCTGTCATTCAGCCTCCATTTACGCGCACCGATTTGGAAGCATGAGGGCCGCCTACCAGTTGATCGGATACGACGCCTCGGCGAACTATCGGAAACTCGATGTCAGCAACCGGCTCAAACAGATCCGGCAGCAAGTCGTCGAGGAATTGATGTCGAACATTGACAAGGTCGGTGGTTCGGCACTGTACGATCCCAAAACAAAGCTTTTGTGCGTCAATGACGAATTCTCCATCGCGATATGGATCGCGCGCTATCGGATTATCGTCACCGGCTATCCACGCTGGATATTTTGGAACCGCGGTCTCGTTGGGCCAGATGTGACGATTTTGATCAGAATGGAGCCTGATCATCAAACTGTTCGTGACTTCCTCATTGCGCCCGCGCATCAAGCGCAATCCGCCCTTCGCATGCTCAACGCAAACAACGGCGTGCGCCTTGATGCCTTCCTCTTCGCTTCGCTCGATCCTGTCGTGGAGATGGCGAGACGAGAATCGATTTCGGCGATCACGTGATAGTAACCAAGGCCGAGCTTCGTCGCTTCGTCGAGAACAACCGGCATGCCACCCGTCTGACGAGCAATTTGCAGGCGCCGCAGAATCCATTGCGTGGCCCGGCATTCTTGCGGACCTATAAACGCCAATTCGATCGGATGCAGGATTTCATCAGAGAAGCCGCCGCAGTGCGGCATCAACTGCAAGTCGTCGTCAATGCCACCGGTCAGATCCTGGCCAACGCGTCGTTCCGCGCCTTGCTGCAGGCGCATGATCTCGCAACGCTGCCTTCTATCTTGACGCACGGTTCGCCAAGCGGCGGACCGAATTCCCGTTCTGAGGATCAGCAAGCCTCGTTGTGCACAGCCGAGCCGCAGCTTGTCGGCGGTGTCTGTCTCGAGGCTCTCGACCTCCTGAACGATTTCGGCGCCCCCTTGAAGATTTTCCCCTTGTTGCGAG
>NZ_RZSR01000845.1:0-2659 GCF_004023265.1 Mesorhizobium sp. M1A.F.Ca.IN.020.06.1.1 | reverse complement strand
GTCAGGCGCCGCTCCGGCGTTCGCCGGCGAAAGGACGTCACGCTCTACAAGAACCCGCAATGCGGCTGCTGCGAAGGTTATGCCGGCTATTTGCAGGAAACGGCTTCGCTGTCACCGTCAAGGCCGACGCACGACCTTTTCGCCATGAGCCGCGAAGAGGGCATTCCGCCGGAAGCCGATGGCTGCCTTCTCTCGTTCATCGACGGCTATGTGGTGAGCGGCCATGTGCCGGTCGGCACGGTCAACAAGCTCTTGACCGAGCGGCCCGACATCAAAGGGCATGACGCTGCCCGGCATGCCGATGGGCTCCCCCGGCATGAGTGGCACGAAGGAAGCGCCCTTCGAGATTCTCGAAATCCGGAAGTCTGACGGGACCGGCGGCGTCTACGCCACGGAATAGGAGGCTTCGATGATGGAATGCATGAGCGGCATGATGATGTTCGGCATGGGCCTGGTGTGGCTGCTTGTCGTCGTCGTGCTCGTCCTCGGGACGGCCGCGCTGATCAAGTACCTGTTCTCCAGCGGCGGCAAAGGAGAAGGGCGTCGGTCCTCTTATCGATGCGTGGCCGCGGCAGGCCTCGGATTGGTCTGGACATTGCCTTGGCTCGCCAACCGGATGGCCGGTGGCGGCGCCCCGGCCGCGGCGATAGCGCTAGGCAAGACGGTTTTAGCCAGGCGAAGGTCAGCGCGATTGGAAAGCCCGCTGCCTTCGGGACGCATGCCGGCGCCGGGACCGGCCGCGGTCGTCGGCGGCGGCTACCAGAGCGACATGCCGGGCTTCGGGAATGTCCTCACCGACGAGGAGATCCGGGCCGTTCTGGCCTTCATCAAAAGCACATGGCCCGAGCGGGAACGCGCCTATCAGGCAGATGAGCCGCCGGGAGCGGGAGCAGACACAGTGAGACCAATCCTAGCCGCGGAGCCCTCGAACGCCCCCAACCGGAATGCATTGTCCATGAAAGCGAAACCGTCGCTTGCGATTCAATTTCTGGCGCTGATCCTCGCGACCTCCGCGCTGGCCCACCATCCGGGCGCCGATCTCGACAAGATGAGGGACAGCGCGGAGAGGTTCTTCCAGGCGATCGACGAGCAGGCCGCGCCGCCTTTCGAACTGGCCGACGCGGACGGAAGGGCCGTCCGCCTTTCCGATTTCTCCGACAAGATCGTGGTGCTCTACTTCATGACGAGGTAACCTTGGAAGAAGAAGGCGACGGCCACTGGCGGCAGGATGGCAAGCACGCTGGCCGCAAAAAGCGGCCCATACTCATAGAAGCGGGCCGGTTCTGTCGCAAATCGTGCTTTTGGCCACAACTGGACGCTTTCGCGCGCTTATGGACCAGCTCACATGTCCAACAACGCAAGCAGATGACAGGGCTCGACGTGCCCCGGGGTGGCGCCCTACTTCCACGCTCGCACTGTCACACTCCCGCCGAAAGGCGGGTTTAGTGAGTTATGGCAGTGACTGTGCCACCAGTCCAAACGTCGAGTTTCGCGGCAACTTCGACGCTTTCCTTAGCTGACTTGCCCAAAACCAGCGCGGCCAAAGCATACTGCTTGCCGCTCCCGATGGCATAATATTCACCTTTCACGGGATCACTTGGCAGCCAATTGCCGTCCAACAATACGGCTTCCCCATTTTTGCGCACTATCAGCGCCTCAAATTCAAAATTGTCGTCGTTGCGCGGCACAGGAATATCAGAAACATCCATGCCCTTCTCAACCCAGTCTCGAACGGCCTTTGGAATACCCAAGGACGAAGAGGAAACGCCGATGAGTGTGCCGTCGCATAAGCGAAACACCTTCGTTTTCTCACCGACGGATACTGAGTCAAAACCCAAGGCTCGGCCGTCGCCAGCCATGGTTCCGTTCCTGTAAGCTATTGTTGTCATTGGCACCCTTCTATCGCTACATCAAACTTCAGGACCTTGCGCATGTCCCCTGTGTCAAGGTCACTGACCCACGGCCTATTTGCCTGATACACGATACAGGCTGCGCTCCTTGAGTTCGCGCACGGGTGGCCGTCATCTTGCCGCCTTCGCGCAATGCCTTGAACAGGCCGAGTCTGTCCCCCAGCGGGAATGACAACCACCTCCATGTCGTTGAAAAGCAGGAAATCCGTCACTTTGCCTCGTCGGTAACGGGCGGAGCCGGAGCGGTCGTCACCGGGCAAGCGCGGTCGCAGTAGGTATCCTGGGCAGCCCGTCAGACATGGATGGCTCCGGTTGTGGTGACGGGGAGGGCGATAAGCAAGTTCGGGCCAAGTGATTGTTCCGCGGCTGTATGTTTTGGTGAGGTGATCATGCGACTTCTTGTTGGTCGGTCACGTGTTTGCGGATAACCAGCATGCGCTGTGCCAAATGAGAAAACCATTTAAAGTCAATCCAGCAGATCTGACTGTATTCCGACATTGTCGGAAATTGGACATCGCCGAACGCGAGCGCTCGGGGCTTGTGATGATACTTGGGCGTGCTGCTTCGGAGGAGGGATGCGCCTCGTACCGGCCGCGAAGCCTTCCTGCATTTAAGGCGCCAGATCAATTGAACGCGCATACCAGTCAGCCGTCCCGTCGTTTAGTCCAAATGGCGATCCATCTCAGCGCGCTCACGCCATCCACCTTTCTGCGCGACCCAAGCTAAACACGCTCGGCGATGATTAGGAT
>NZ_RZSR01000844.1:0-2664 GCF_004023265.1 Mesorhizobium sp. M1A.F.Ca.IN.020.06.1.1 | reverse complement strand
GCTCTCCGTATTCGAAGGGCGCCTGCATCACCTCGATGTAGCGTTTCGTCAGGCCGCCGATGGTGCGCTTGACGAACAGCCAGATGTCGTCGACGCCGTTTTGACCCGGCGTCACCACCGCGCTTTCGACCACCGCCCAATCGGAGCCCGAGAAGGTCCCGCCGAGGCGATGGCGGTGCATGCCGCGGACTTCCTGGCTCGGCTGGTGCGTGTAGCCCGCCAGCTCACCATTATCGAGGGGGAACCACAGGATCGGGTCGGGGTCGGTCTGGTAGGCGAGCTCGACCACGCCCTGCTTCGGAATGTGCTCGGATATCTGGCCGATGTCTTCGGACTGATATCGGCTGGTCTGCACCTGGGTCAGCTCGGCGATCGCCCGGCGCGAACGCGTGACATAGAGGAAAGATTGCCCGGCATCGACCGGTCGGATGCGGGCGCAGCCGAAAGTGCGCGAGCGACGGTTCTTGAAGGAGGACGGCGTCAGCGCCTCGTCGATGCCAGAGCCCGACAGGGCGCGGATGCCGCCGGAGGTGCCGATCAGCAGCGCGCCGTCGGAATCGGCGATCCACAATATGTCGTTGGCCTGGCCGCCGCCGGCCTGGACGAATTCCAGCGCGTCGTCGTCCTTCTCGCCGAGCGCGAAATTGTCGAAGTCGCCGGTGGCCGATGCATAGACGGAAAAGCGCCGGCTGAAGGCCAGGCGCTCCTCATAGAGCGAGCCGGACTCGACATATTTGCCCGGCACGAAGGTCCCGAGCCGCCAGCGGGTGATCGGGTTGGTGTTCGGCAGGGCATGGCCGTAGATTACGATCTTCACCACGGTGGTGCTGGTGCGGCTGGCGATCTTGGCCCAGCGCCAAACGCCGTCGGAGCCGAGCAGCCGGATGGCGCGGCCGACATCGGTAGCCTGGAACCCGGCGCCACCGTTGATGCCGGCCGTGCCGGATGCGGTGAGATCGAACGGCGTCTGGTCGGAAGCCGCGACATGAAAGGCAAGCTCCGCGGCGATCGAATTGGTCGCATCGTCGCCGCCGCCGCCGCTGAACACCAGCTGATGGTATTCGAAGGCGGACTTGTTGGGGAAATCGTAGAAGCGCGTCTCGCCATTGCCCCAGCCGAGCTCGCCGGTACGGGTATCGAGCGTGGTCCAGGAAACGCCGTCATTCGATCCCTGGACCTCCCAAGCGGTGAAGAAGTCGTAAGCCTGGGTCGCCTTGCTCGAGGCGGTCAGCCAGTAGGCGTCAACGACCCGCTGCGCGCCGCCGGCGGTGCGGTAGCGGATGAAGCCGTCGCCGCCGCCAGACAAGATGAGATGCTGGGTCTTGTCACGGTCGAACATCTTGAAGTCGTCGGCCGCTTGCCGCGGTAGCGGAGACGGTGCCGGCTGGCGTCGTGTTCGAGTTCATCTTGGGCGTCAGGTGGCCGGTGTCGGAAGGCGCCAGCGTCGTGGCGGTATCGTTGATGTCGTCATAGGGACCGTCGAGGAACTCGAAGTCCTCGAGCGTCCACGCGGTGTGCGCGGTGCGGGTCAGCACCTTGGGCGGATAGTCGCGATGGGTGATCCACATCTGGTCGGCCGACTGCACATAGGCAAGCTCGAAGAGGTCGGCCTCCAGGTAGGGCGAGGCGATCTCGACCGTGTCGACCCGCGCGCCATAGGCATAGACGCGGATATAGAGATCGCCGAATTCCAGGCAGTAGGCCTGGTCGGAGGAAAAGATGAATGGAATGCCGCGCGTCTTCTTGGCCGAGTTCTTCACCTCGGCGACGAAATAGGTGCCGCCGCGGGCGCGGATGCCGCCATGCGGCAAGGTGACGAAATTCTCGCATTGGGCGAGCGCCGCCCGGTAGAGGTCAAGGGAAGCGCGGGAATGGAGCCTGGGCGAGATCTCGCCGCGGGTGAAGACGTCTTGGACCGGATAGAGCGCTGTCATTTAACGAAAGCTCCTCAAATCGCCGCGCTGGGTTGCCCAGCCGCCGGTGTAGAGCCGGCCGCCGCGCTGGATGGCGTTGGCCGAAAAGGCGGCGTCGAGGGCGCGATCATAGGCGGCGCGGGCAATGTCGATCATGCCCGCCTTATGGGTCAGCGGATGCGCGACCTTGATGGCCAAAGCCGCCACCAGCACTTCGGTGAACAGCGCGTCCCAGTCGTTCGGATCGGTGAGGTTGGCGATGTAGCGGATCGTCAGCGGTCCCGGCTGGTCGGAATAGACCAGCCCCGCCTCCTGGCGCCAGGAAATCGGCACGCCGCCCGGCTCGCCGGTGTCGGCCAGCGGCAGCGGGCGGATGCAGTCGGCCGGCAGCTCGTAGGCATAATTCAGCGTGCAGTCGCCGCTTCCTGAATCCGAGCCCGGCACCAAGGCCGAAAGGATGGCGAACACCCAGGCGTGTTTCGCCAGCTCGCCCTCGCGGGTGAGGTCGAAATGCAGGTTGAGCAGGCGGGCCGCCTTGACGTCCTGGTCAAGGCTGTCGATCGGCGCCTCGTCAAGGACTGCCAAAGCCATGTTGGCGATGTCGAGCGGGGTGATGGCCATGGGTCAGCGCCTCGTCCGGCTTGGTCGAGCAAAAGTCATGGGAACTCCGGGCATGAAAAAAGCCGCGACTGGCGGCTTGGATTGCGTGCGGAATGTCAGCGTGTCGGCGCTTTACGGCGTCCTGCCCGGG
>NZ_RZSR01000843.1:0-2667 GCF_004023265.1 Mesorhizobium sp. M1A.F.Ca.IN.020.06.1.1 | reverse complement strand
GCAAGGTTATGAGCGCTTCGCCGAGCGTGGTCATTGGTTTTCTCCCTTTGGAGAGGATCACTGTTAACGGAAACAGTGATTTGCTCTATCTCTTTGTTTGTTACGCAATTCCGGACGGGAAACCGCTTCTCACCTTTTCCTGGAATTGCTCTAGACCGTGATGGCGTTTCGTTGAATTGCCATACCGATCTAACCTTTGTTGAGCATGATCTTTCTCCGAAAACCGGGTCCTACTTTTCGGAATCATGCTTCAGCGGCGCGAGGCCGAGTTCGGCCTCGACAGCCTTGATGCCAATCGCCGCCAATTCGCCGGGCGAGAACATCTCACTGGCCAGGCAGCCTTCGATCCAAAGCCCGTCGATGATCGCATTGATGGCGATGGCATGACGGCGCAGCTGACTTGCGTCCGGTTCGCGCTGTTCGGCGGCGAGCACCTCGGCCACGACCGCTTCCACCTCGTTGCGAAAGCCAAGATAGCCTTCGCGGTGAGCGCGGGCGAGCGTCGGATCCGCGCTCGCACGGCCGATGAACGTCGCCCAGAGCGAAAACACCCGTTGGTCGATGATCGGCGCGCTGAGATTGGCGGTGACGAAAGCTGCAAGGCGTTGGCGAGGCGACGCCTCTTCCATGACCAATGCCGCTTTCGCCTGCTCGGTCATGCGGCCGACCAGCGCCGTATAGGCCCCCTGCAGCAATTCTTCCTTGCCGGGGAAATAGTGCCGGATCAGGCCGGCGGTGACGCCGGCACGCAATGCGATGGTGCGCAAAGTGGCGCCCTGCAGGCCATATTCCGCCACGCAGTCCAGAGTCGCTTCGATCAGATCCTGCCGCCGCCGCTCCTCGCCCTCGCGACGGAACTTGCGGCGCGCAGTCATCGGCGCAGGATCGGCCGTGTCAGGCATGTCGGCCCGCCTTCACAGGCGATACAGAGCGCGTCCGCCTCGAAAATCTCAACCGTGCAGCCGGCGGCCTCCATCGCGGCTTTGGTCTTGGGAAAGCCCGCAACGGCAATGACCTTGTGCGGGCTGGTCGGCAGCACGTTCAGGCTGAGGCCGTTGGAAGCGGCGAATTCTCCGGCGTCGCCTTCGACCAGCCTGATGCCGCGCGCCTTCAGCATCTGATAGAACGGGGCCGGCAAAAGCGGCGAATAGACCAGCGCGAGATCGTCGGCCAGCGGGCTGATCACCGACATCAGATGCAGGCACGCCTCTTCACCCTGCCACAGCGGCAGATCAAAACCGTAGACGGAAATACCCAGCGGCGTCAGCAGGTTCGAAACCTGCTGGATGCCTTCCTGGTTGGAGCGGACCCCGCGCCCGATCGCCAGCGTGCGGGCATCCACCCATACGCAATCACCGCCTTCGACCTGGCCAGGAGCCTCGACGCGGCCGAGGATCGGAATACCCAGCCCTCTATAGGTTTCCTCATGCAGGGAGGCCTCCCTGGCGCGCAATGGCTTGCCCATCGAGAGGATCAGCGCACCGTGCTCGGTCATCAGCGATGGGTCGTGCGTGAACACCGAATCCGAAAGGCCGTCCGCCTTGTCCTCGATCCATTCGATTTCGGCGCCGGAAGCGGCTACCAGTTCAGCAAGGGCCGCGTGCTGTGACGCTGCCTTCGCCGGGTTGAACCCCGGGCCATAGTGCCATTGAGTTCTGTCGGCGTTGCGCATGGCGTTCGCCGCCGACCGCATGAGCACGCGCCGCAGCGGCGCCGCCATGGATTGTGATCCGAAAGCGCTCATCAATGCCCTTTTAAGATGAAAAAAACCGAAAAAATTTCATGAAAGGCTATTTATACACTTGCGCAACAAGGTCGCAAGTGCCGTAATGAACGGGATTGACGGGCTCGCGCTGCCGGGTCCATGCTGAAGTGAGGAGCGGGACAGTACAGCGTATGTTGATGAGCCGGATGGACGTTCGACGAACTGCCGTCGCCCCTATTGAGGTTACCCGGTGAGCGCGGTGGAAGCCGCCGCAGTCCCAGCCGGCCAAGCGCAGAGCGGCGCCGCCGAAGCCATCCATGTCGAGAACCTGCACAAGAAGTTCGGCCAGTTGCATGTGCTGAAGGGCGTTTCGCTGTCGGCGCGCGACGGCGAGGTGATCGCCATCATCGGCGGCTCGGGCTCCGGCAAGTCGACGCTGCTGCGCTGCATCAACTGCCTGGAAAACCCGACCAGCGGCATCATCCGTGTCAATGGCGAGGAGATCAAGCTGAAGGCCGTCAGCCACGGCCATACGGTTCCTGCCGACCGCAAGCAGATCGAGCGCATCCGCTCGAGACTCGGCATGGTGTTCCAAAACTTCAACCTGTGGAGCCACATGACGCTGATCGAGAACGTCATCGAGGTTCCGGTGCACGTGCTCGGCGTCAAGCGCGACGAGGCGATCGCCCAGGCCGAGAAGCTGCTCGCCCGGGTCGGGCTGGCGGAGAAGCGCGACGTCTACCCGGCATTCCTGTCGGGCGGCCAGCAGCAGCGCGCCGCGATCGCCAGGGCGCTGGCGATCAATCCGCGCGTCATGCTGTTCGACGAGCCGACCTCCGCGCTCGATCCGGAACTGGTCGGCGAGGTGCTGAAGGTGATCGGCGACCTGGCGCGCGAGGGGCGCACCATGGTGCTGGTGACGCATGAAATGAAATTCGCCCGCGAGGTCGCGACCCATGTCG
>NZ_RZSR01000842.1:0-2667 GCF_004023265.1 Mesorhizobium sp. M1A.F.Ca.IN.020.06.1.1 | reverse complement strand
GTCAAGCTCAACGATCAGCATGCCTTCCTGGCTCTCCAGCCTGGCGACGACATCGCGGTCGGCGACGTCATCGAATTCGGCATTTCGCATCCCTGCACCTGCCTCGACCGCTATCGCGTTATTTTCGGCGTGGATGAGACCGGTCGTGTGGCCCATGTCTTTCCGACCTATTTCGGCTGACCAGGCCTCCAAAAAGAACTCGAAAGGATCCGAGATGATCAAATACTTCCAGTCCGGCTCTCGCATGTCGCAGGCGGTGGTGTATGGCGGCATGGTGCATATAGCCGGCCAGGTCGCCAACGACCGCAAGGGGGGCATCGAAGCGCAGACCAGCGATGTTCTGGCCAAAGTCGAGGCGCTGCTGCATGAGGCCGGCAGCAGCAAGTCGAAGCTCGTGGCGGTCAACATCTTCCTGCCGCAGATCGGCGATTTCGACGCGATGAACAAGATCTACGATGCCTGGGTGGATCCCGAGCGCCTGCCGGCACGCGCCTGCGTCGAAGCGCGTCTGGCCGACCCGGACCTGCGCATCGAAGTCACCGCCGTCGCGGCCGCCTGAGAGGACAGCATGCATACCGGCCTTGTCCACACGCTCGATTTCGACCGCGAAGGCAAAACGCACGGCTATCTCAGCATTCCGTTCTCGGTCGACCGCTCACCCTATTTCCAGGTCAAGGTACCGATCTGCACCATTCGCAACGGGAAGGGTCCCTCACTGCTGCTGATGGCTGGCAACCACGGCGACGAGTATGAGGGCGAGCTGTCGCTGGCCAAGCTGATCCGCCGGCTCGATCCGGCCGCAATCAGCGGTCGCATCACAATCCTGCCGATGGCGAATGCGCCGGCGGTTATGGCCGCCAAGCGCTGCTCGCCGCTGGACGGCGGCAACCTCAACCGCGCGTTCCCGGGCGATCCGACGGGCACGCCGACCAGTCGGCTCGCCCATTTCCTGGAAACGGAACTGTTTTCCCGTCACGATGTCGTCTTCGACATCCATTCGGGCGGCACCTCGATGGAGCATCTGCCGACGGCGCTGGTCGAGCGCAATGCCGATGCCGAGCGCCATCGGCGGGGTGTCGAGCTAATGCGCGCGCTCGGGATGCCGTTCGGCTTCGTCGCAGACAACGGCCAGGCCTCGCCGACCTCGATGGGTGCCGCGCGCCGGGCTGGCGCCATCGGCGTCAGCGGCGAATTCGGCGGCGGCGGAACCGCTACCGTCAATTCGATGACGCTTACCGCTCGCGCGCTCGATCGCCTGATGGTCGAGCTGGGCGTGGTCGCGGCGCCGGTGCTCACATCGGACGCAGAGCCGGCGAAGCCGACGCGGTTGCTTTCGCTGTCGAGGCACAGCCAGGGCATCTACTCGACGCGGCGCGGCTGGTTCGAGCCTGCGGTCCGCCTCGGCGACAGCGTCAGTGCTGGCCAGCTGGCGGGATGGTATCACGATCTCGAACGGCTGGAGCTTGCCGAGGAGGCGATACGTTTCTCCGAAAGCGGCATCGTGCTGTCGCGCCGGCTGCACACCATGTGCGAGGCGGGCGACTGCCTGATGCAAGTGGCCGAGCCGGTCGAAGGCTGACGCCGGCCCGGAAGGGACGAAGAACCGAAGATGAGCATGCAGCTTTCGATGTGGACCTATCCCTGGGACATTCAGGATCTCGGCCTGGAGACGGTCGAGCGCGATATTGTCCAGCGCGCCGGCCTCAACATGATCAGCCTGGCCACCTCCTATCATGCCGGTCGCTTCCTGCAGCCGCGTAGCCCGCGGCGAAAAGCCTATTTTCCAGAGGATGGCACCATCTATTTCAAGCCGTCAGCGGCGCGATGGGCCGACCTCGCCATCCAGCCCAAGGTCGCGGATGTGATCAGCGAAGGCGGCGACGTGCTTGGCCAACTCGTCCGCCGGCGGGAACAGGGCGGCCCCGGGGTCTCTTGCTGGACGGTGTGCCTGCACAACACCCGCCTCGGCATGCTTCATCCCGAGGCGGTCACTCGCAACGCCTTCGGCGATCCCAACTATTACAATCTCTGTCCCTCGCATCCCGACGCGCGCGCCTATGTCCGGGCGCTGGTTGCGGACATCTCGCACGGCTACAAACCGGACAGGATCGAACTCGAAAGCCCTTCCTTCATGGGATTTGCCCATGAGTACCATCACGAAAAGGACGGCGTCGGCCTCACGCCCGAGGAGGATTTCCTGCTGTCGCTGTGCTTCTGTCCCTCCTGTGTCGATCGCGCAGCCAAAGCCGGGGTCAACGCCGAACCGGCGCGAGCGCTCGTCCGGCAATGGATTGTCGAGACCTGCGAGCGCGCAGTGCCGGAGCGGCGCTTCCCCAGCTTTCCAGCGAGCGGACTCGAGGTTTTCGGGCCATGGCCGGAGCTACACGCCTATCTGGTCTGGCGCTTCGAGCCGGTGACCAGTCTGATCGCCGAGCTGCGCGAGGTGGCGCATCCGGTCACCAAGGTCCTCATCATCGACCTCAAGGAAGGCTGGCTGGGCGGCTGCGATCTGGCGGCTGTCGGCAAGGTCTGCGACGGGGCGATCCTGTGCGCCTATGACATGCAGGCCGAGGATGTCGCAAGCCTGGTGACGGACGGCCGCGCCGCGCTCGGCGCCGGCAAATTTCTCGGCACCGGCTACCGGCTTTTCTACCCGGAAATGGCGGG
>NZ_RZSR01000083.1:0-10617 GCF_004023265.1 Mesorhizobium sp. M1A.F.Ca.IN.020.06.1.1 | reverse complement strand
GCCGTAGGCCTCGATCACCGGACAGCCGAAAGTCGCCTCCAGCTCTGCCATGACCTGCGCCGGGAGTGAGGCCTACGGCATGACCGAGGCTGCGCACCAGATGGCGTCCAACCGGCTGCCACCCGGACTGCGCAAGCCGGGCAGCGTCGGCGCCTCGGCCGGACCGGAAGTGGCCGTCATGGCGCCGGATGGAAGGCTGCTCGAGCCCGGCGAGATCGGCGAGATCGTCATTCGCGGCCCGAACGTCACCGCCGGCTACGAGAAGAATCCGGACGCCAACGCCAGCGCCTTCGCGCATGGCTGGTTCCACACCGGCGACCAGGGCGTGCTGGACGAGGACAATTATCTGCGCGTTACCGGCCGGCTGAAGGAGATCATCAATCGCGGCGGCGAAAAGATCTCTCCGCTCGAGGTCGATGGCGTGCTGATGGATCATCCGGCGGTGGCGCAGGTCGTCACCTTCGCCATGCCGCATGACAAGCTCGGCGAGGAAGTGGCTGCCGCTGTCGTGCTGCGGGAAGGCCAGAGCGCCAGCGAGGCCGACATTCGCGGCTTTGCCGCGACTCGGCTCGCCGATTTCAAGGTGCCGCGCAAGGTGGTGATCCTGGACGAGATCCCGAAGGGCGCCACCGGCAAATTGCAGCGCATAGGCCTCGCGGCAAAACTCGGTTTGAGCTGATGCGCATTACAGTCTTCGGCGCCGGCGCCATCGGCGGCTACCTCGCCGCCAAGCTGGCGATTGCCGGCCGCGTCGATCTGTCGATCGTCGCGCGCGGCGCGCATCTCGAAGCGATCCAGGCCGATGGCCTACGCCTGATCGAGGACGGCAAGGAGACGATCGCCCGGGTGAGAGCAGCGGCCACGGCCGAAGAACTCGGTATTCAGGATTACGTGGTGCTGGCGCTGAAAGCGCATTCTCTGGCGCCGGCGCTGGGCGAGATTGCACCGCTGCTGGGCGAGGGGACAGCCGTCGTCACCATGCAGAACGGCGTGCCCTGGTGGTACTTCTACAAGGCCGGCGGCGCGCTCGAAGGCACGCGGCTTGATGCGGTCGATTCCGGCGGAAAGATCTGGGAGACCATCGGGCCTGAGCGCATCATCGGCTCCGTCGTCTATCCGGCCGTCGAGGTCGATGCGCCCGGGCGGATCCGCCATGTCGAGGGCACGCGCTTTTCGCTCGGCGAGCCTTCGGGCGAAAAGAGCGAGCGGGCGAGTGTGCTGGCGCGCGAGATGGTCAAGGCCGGGCTGCAGGCGCCGGTCCGCGAGGACATACGTTCGGAAATCTGGGTGAAGCTTTGGGGCAATCTTTCGTTCAACCCGATCTCGGCGCTGACCGGCAGCACGCTTGCGGCGATCGTCGCCGATGAAGGCACGCGGGCCGTCGCCCGCGCCATGATGCTGGAGGCGCAGGCGATTGGCGAGCGCCTCGGCGTGCGCTTCCTGATCCCCGTCGACCGGCGCATCAAGGGGGCCGGCGACGTCGGCGGGCACAAGACCTCGATGTTGCAGGACCTCGAACGCGGCCGCCCGATGGAGGTCGACGCGCTGGTAACGGCAGTGCAGGAGCTTGGCCGCCTGACCGGCCAGCCGACGCCCGCCATCGACACCGTGCTGGCGCTGGTGCGCCGGCTGGCGATCCAGCGCGGCTGCTGTTAGCAGACCGGCATTCGATCCTGACACGATTTGTCAGCTACCGACGCTTCGGCGATGGCAGGTCACGCGGGAGCTCCCTATCTCGGGTCTGTCCAAACCGGGAGGAAATCATGACCAGTGCCGAAGTCGCCAAGCATTTCACCGAACTCCTCAAGCAGGGCGACAACCGCGGCGCTGCCGCGAAATACAATGCCGATAACATCGTCAGCTACGAGGCGATGGAAGGGCCCATGGCCGTTTGCAGCGGCAGGGACGCCGTAAAGCAGAAGGGCGAATGGTGGGAAGCGAACCATGAGGTTCACGGCGGCTCGATCGAGGGCCCCTACGTCAATGGCGACCAGTTCGCCTTGCGCTTCACCTTTGACGTGACGCCCAAATCTACCGCCGAACGCGTCAAAATGGATGAGGTTGGCCTCTATACGGTCAAGAACGGCAAGATCAGCGAAGAGCGCTTCTACTATTGAAGCCGATCGGCGTCTGGCATTCCGAATCTTCGTTGCAGGATCTGAAAATCAGACATGGCGGCCAAGATGATATTCCGGCCGCCATGGAGAGCGCCAAATCGTCTTCACGTAGTCACGCTGGCAAAGCGGGCAAGGCAAGCCTAGGATTCGGCCAGATTCGCAATCCATCCGCCCGAGGTCCGAATTGACGATCACCATGTACGGCATCACCACCTGCGACACGATCAAGAAGGCGCGCGTCTGGCTGGAGAGCCGCGACCTTCCCTACCGCTTCCATGACTATCGCGCCGAAGGGATCGAGGCGGAAAGGCTGAATGGCTGGGTCGATAAGGTCGGCTGGGAGAGACTGCTCAACAAGGGCAGCACGACTTTTCGCGAACTGCCGGAGAAGGATAAGGAAGCGCTCGACGAGAAGAAAGCGAAGAAGCTGATGCTCGCCAAGCCCACTATCATCAAGCGGCCCGTGCTGGAGGTGGGTGGCCGCATCTTGGTTGGTTTCAAGCCGGATGTTTATGAAGAGGCGGTGAAGTAGGATTCGGCAGGCGCGGCACACTATCCCTCGTCATCCTAGGGCGAGCAACGAGCGAAGCGACGCGCGCAGACCCTAGGATTCCATGCCGCGACGCTAAAGCGTTGTGGCGGTTTAAGAGTTCTGCTCCTTTGCGTCCTTCGGTGACAGTCACGGCATGGATCCTCGGGTCAAGCCCGAGGATGACGACGAGAGAGAGGTTACTCCCTCCGCAAATACCCCATCAACGCCACCGCATTGTTATGCGCCTCGTCATGCGCGCCGAAGAGCAGCGTCACCTTGCCGTGGCGCAGCAGTTCTCGCAGCTGCGCCACAGCCTCCTCGTTGCCGTCCAGCTCGGCGCAGTACCGCTTCTGGAACTCCGGCCATCGTTCGAAATCATGCCCGAACCATTTGCGCAGTTCGGTGCTCGGCGCGATCTTCTTCAGCCAAAGGTCCAGCGCGGCGTCCTTCTTGGAGACGCCGCGCGGCCAGACGCGGTCTACCAGCACACGCTGGCCATCGCTCCTCTCCGGCGCTTCGTAGACGCGCTTTACCGCCACGTCCAAGGCTGTCTCCGCGTCGGGTCTCTCAGGCCCACTCGCCCTTGCGCATCACCGGCACGCGGCTGCCGTCCTTGCCGACGCCGTCGATGTCGATCTTGTCCGAGCCGATCATCCAGTCGATGTGGATGAAACTCTTGTTGCCGCCGCGCTCGGCAATTTCGTCCTGGCTGAGCGAGGCGCCGTTGACGAAGCACTTCGAATAGCACTGTCCGAGCGCGATGTGGCAGGCGGCGTTCTCGTCGAACAGCGTGTTGAAGAACAGCAGGCCGCTCTTCGAGATCGGCGAGGAATGCGGCACCAGCGCCACTTCGCCGAGCCGGCGCGCGCCCTCGTCGGTGTCCAGCACCTTCTTCAGAACCTCCTCGCCCTTCGAGGCCTTGGCCTCGACGATCCGACCGCCCTCGAAGCGCACCGAGATCTCGTCGATCAGCGTGCCCTGGTAGGAGAGCGGCTTGGTCGAGGAGACATGGCCTTCGACGCGCCTCGCATGCGGCGTGGTGAAGACTTCCTCGGTCGGGATGTTCGGATTGCAGGTGATGCCGTTCTTCGCCGTCGAAGCGCCGCCCATCCATTCATGACCTTCCGCCAGGCCGACGGTGAGGTCGGTGCCCGGTCCGGTGAAATGCAGCGCGTGGAAATTGTGCTCGTTCAGCCATTTCGTGCGCTCGGCCAAGGCCGCGTTGTGCGCCTTCCAGTTGCCGATCGGATCCTCGACATCGACGCGCGAGGCCGAGAAGATCGCGTCGGCGAGCCTCACCACCGCGACATCGTCGGGCTCGCCCGGGAACACTTGGCGAGCCCAGGCAACATCCGGATATGCCACGATGTTCCAGTTGATGTCGAAACCGGTGATCTTTTCGAGCGCCGGCTGGTACGCCATCGAATTCGCCTTGTTGGCCCGCGCCACCTTGGCCGGGTCCTGCGCCGACAGCAGAGACGGATCCTCGCCGCGCACCGCAAGCCGCGCCGCATTGTTGGCGAAGGCTTTCGCCATGCCTTCGTAAAGCCAGCCGGCGGCGCGGTCGAAGCCGGCGTCGGCGCCATAGCGGAAACGCGCCAGCGTGATCTCGTCGTCGTTGAAGATCGGCGTCACCAGCCCGGCGCCGGCCTTATAGGCATGCTCGACGATGCGCCGGGTCAGCGGCAGCGCCGCGATCGCGGACGTCAGCACCAGGTCCTGTCCCGGCTGCAGCTGCAGCCCGACCTTGACGGCGACTTCGGCCAGCCTGTCGAGCTTCACCGGGTCGATGGTTGCCGAGACGCCGCGCGAATGTGTGGTCATGATCCTGCCTGCCGTGATTGTGGGGTCTGATCCTTACATAGACCGCTGCGCCCGGCCTTTCCACCGCGATCGACTGGGCCTCCAGGCATGATCGCGAAAAGTGCATGGCGGCGTTCGGACAAGATCATGCTCAAACGAGCTCAGGCGGCGCTGTCGAGCGCCCGGAACTGCGCCTTGGTCGCTTCGATCTCCTCGCGGACCCAGGCCTTGAAGTCGCGCACCTTTCGGCTTTCGCTTTTGGTGGCCGAGGTCACCATCCAGTAGCCGAGCCCGCTTTCAGCTCGCACGCCGAAAGGGGCGACCAGCCGGCCATCGGCCAGCGCATCGGCGGTCAGCAATTGCCAGGCGAGCATCACGCCATGGCCGGCGATTGCAGATTCCAGGCAGAGCATCGGATCGGTGAAGCGCGCGCCTTTTTGGAAAGTGACCGGCTCGACGCCGGCCGCCTTGAACCAGCTATCCCAGCTGATCATTGCCCGCTCGTCGGTGATGGCGCAGGTCCGCGCCAGGTCCTCGATCGAGTTCAGCTTGGCCGCGATCGCTGGTACGCAGACCGGAAACACTTCCTGCGCCAAAAGCAGTTCCGCGTTTACTCCCGGCCAAGCGCCGTCGCCCATCCGAATCGCAATGTCGATATCGGAATGGTCGAGATCGGCGAGCCTGCCTGAAGCGTCTATGCGCAAGAGCACGTTGGGATGGCGGGCAAAATGCCGCGACAGCCTGGGCAACAGCCATTTCGAGGCGAAGGCGGGCGCCACCGACACCACCAGGGTGCATTCCGTTGCCTCGTCGGCCAACGCCACCGCTTGCGCAAGCTCGCGGAAGCCGGCGCTCAGCCGGGCCGTGAAAACGACGCCAAATTCCGTCGTCACGAGTCCGCCGGACGTCCGCTCGAACAGCGCCTGCCCCAGCTGTTTTTCCGTGCGCTTGATCTGCTGGCTGACGGCGCTGACCGAAACATTGAGTTCGGCAGCCGCCGCGGCAAGCGATCCAACGCGGGCAACGGTTTCGACGGCACGCAAGCCATTGAGGTGGACACGGTTCAGGATCGTCATCCAGTTTTTCTAAATTTGCGGGTCTCAAATCTCAATTGAAACGTGCCGAAGAAAAGCGGATTCTAGCGAGGCAAACCGGGCTTGGAGGCAGGTCGATGAAGATTTTCTCTTTGCTGAAGGGGCTTTCCGGCGCTGAGCCAAGACAGGCTTGGCAGGACGACGGCGAGATTGCCCGCTGGACGGTCGATCCTCTGTCGCATCCGGTGCTGGACTCCATGTCGGAGCGCGAGCTCGGCGATATGCCGTTCCGGCTCACGGCCGGCCGCACGGTGTACGAGACGGCTTGCCGCTGAAGGCGGGCCAAGCCGGCCTGGCCCAACGCAATCGCATTGTTTCGCACGTGCACACATTTATGCTGCGCTGCAATGACAGCCGCTTCGCCATCTCCCTTGCGCCTTGCCCTCGCCGGCATGACGGCTCTCGCCGTCGCCATGGGCATCGGCCGCTTCGTCTACACGCCGATCCTGCCCGGCATGATGGAAGAGTTGCACCTGACGCCGGCAGACGCCGGCTGGATCGCTTCCGCTAACTATCTCGGCTATCTCATTGGCGCGCTCGCCGCGGCCGGCGGCTGGGCGCATGGCCGCGAGCGTCTGCTGATGTTCGCAAGCCTTGCCGCGAGCGCCGTGCTCGCGGCTCTGATGGGACTGAACGAGACGATGGCCGCTTTCCTCGCCATTCGTTTTCTCGCCGGCCTGGCCAGCGCCTTCGTCATGGTTTTCATGTCGTCGATCGTCTTCAGCCATCTTGCAAAGGCAGGCCGCGGCGATCTGCAAGCGCTGCATTTCGGCGGTGTCGGCCTGGGCATTGCGGCGTCCTCGGCGCTGCTGGCCATCCTCGTCACGGCCCATGCCGGCTGGCCCGCGGGCTGGCTATGGTCGGGAGCAATTTCCGCTGTCGGCCTGCTCCTCGTCGCGATCCTCGCGGGCTCCGCCACGCCCGCCAATGGCGTCGATGGGCCTGAACCGGCGTTGCCGAAGGATAGATCGCTGACGAAGATAATCCTTGCCTATGGGCTGTTCGGCTTGGGCTATGTGGTGACGGCCACTTTTCTGGTCGCCATCGTTCGCCAGGACGGCGGCGGACGTGTCTTCGAGGCCTCGGTCTGGATGATCGCCGGTCTTGCCGGCTTCCCCTCGACCTGGTTCTGGCAAAAGCTCGCCGGCAGGATCGGGCTTTATACGGCCTATGCCGTGAGCTGCCTGGTCGAAGTGGTCGGCGTCATCGCCAGCGTCGTCGCCAAAGGTTTCAGCGGGCCGCTTCTGGCTGCCATATTGCTCGGCGGCACGTTCATCGCCATCACCGCGTTCGGCCTGCAGGCAGCAAGGCAGCTTGCGCCGCAGGCGCCGCGCCGCATCTTCGCGGTGATGACCGCCGCCTTCGGCCTCGGCCAGATCATCGGTCCGATTGCCGCCGGCTTGCTCGCCCAGGCCTCGGGCAATTATGTGCTCGCCTCGATCATGGCGGCTGCCGCTCTGCTGGTCTCCGGCGTCGTTGCCTGGTCGGCTGCACCAAAATCGCCATGATTTGTGGTCTTGTTCGGTGCCGGGCGCCGGGCCGGGCATTTTCTTTCCCAGTAATGTGTGACCTTATGCCCGCCGAACAGCAACGCCGCTGATTTGCGGTCAGACCGAGGAAACCCGCCACAGTGTTCGTATCCTTCTTCCCGCAGCCGAAGCTTTTCTTCACCTCGGCCGCCCTCTGGAGCCTTGCGGCGATCCTGTTCTGGTTCTTCGGCGGCGAACAGCTGGGCGCCATCCTCGGCATGCCGCCGGCGGCTGCGGGTGCGCCGCCCATCATCGGCATCGCGGTTCTATGGTCGAAGCCGTTCTTGTGGTTCTACATGTACTTCGTGGCCTGTGTGGCGATCTTCTACGCGTTCTGGAGCTGGTATGCTCCGCATCCGTGGCAGAACTGGTCGATCCTGATGACCGCCGTCATTCTCTTCTTCATCTATTTCAACGTGCAGGTCAGCGTCGCCGTCAACAACTGGTACGGACCTTTCTTCGATTATGTCCAGGGGCTGATGTCCGGAACGACGCCATCGACTGACATCGAGTTCTACAGGGGGTTGGCCGACTTCTCCTGGCTGGCGCTGGTCGGCATGAACGTGCAGGTGGTCAACGCCTTTATCGTCAGCCACTGGATCTTCCGCTGGCGCACGGCGATGAACGACTACTTCATGGCGAACTGGGGCCGGCTGCGCCACATCGAGGGCGCTTCGCAGCGCATCCAGGAAGATACGATGCGCTTCTCGCAGATCATGGAGGACCTGGGCTCGAGCTTCGTCCAGTCGATCATGACCCTCATCGCCTTCCTGCCGGTGATGATCCAGCTGCAAGCGCACATCACCGAGTTGCCGATCCTGGGCGCGGTGCCGCAGCCCCTGGTCGTTGCCGCGCTGGGGTGGTGCATATTCGGCACGGCCTCGGTGATGCTCGCCGGCATCAAGCTGCCGGGCCTCCAGTTCCGCAACCAGCGCGTCGAGGCCGCCTATCGCAAGGAACTCGTCTACGGCGAAGACCATCCCGACCGGGCGCAGCCGGCGACGACGACGGAACTGTTCGACAATGTGCGCCGCAACTACTTCAGGCTCTATTTCCACTACATCTATTTCAACGTCGTTCGGTACACCTACCTGCAGGCCGACAACATCTTCTCGCTGCTGATCCTCGGGCCCTCGCTGGTTGCGCACAAGATCACCTTCGGTGCGCTGAACCAGATTTCGAACGCCTTCGGCAAGGTGACGAATTCGCTGCAGTTCCTGTTGAATTCCTGGTCGACCATCGTCGAGCTGCAGTCAGTGCACAAGCGCCTGCGCGCCTTCGAGGCGACGCTGGAAGGCGAGCCGCTGCCAGACATCGACCAGCGTTATCTCGCGCGGCAGAGCGCGGAGGATCCGGCCTGAACTCGGAACAATTGCGGAGCGCCTTTCCGTCCGGAATTGCGCCCAGGCAAGAGATTGGAAGTGGGCGGCTCAGCCGCCCACGGCAACCCGTGCATCGCCGGAGCGCTGCCGCTCGATATAGTCGCGGAAGCTGATGCATTCGACCTGCTCCATGACGCAGACTTCACCGGCAACGCGCTCCAGCGCGTTCCAGTAGGCGCCGGCATTCATCTGCGTGAAGTGGAAGCCGAGCCCCAGCGGAAGTCGTTTGCCGTTGTATTGCGCATCGAAGGCGGCGCGAAACGCCCGATAGGCGCGGTCGGCGAACTCGCCCGCCATCGACGGCTTCTCGAAGCCGCCCGAATGGCGGACATAGAGGTTGTAGTCCATCGCCACCACCCGCTTCGACTTCGGCCCCTCCGGAATCTGCGGCAATGCAAAGCGGGTGGTGCCGTCCTTTGCGCGCGGCAGGGCAGGGCCGTTCGAGACACCGCTTGCGTCATATTGGAAGCCGGCCTGGGGCAGCGCTTCGTAAAGGGCCCTACCGGCCGAGAGGTACGGCGCGCGGAAACCGATCACGGCATGGCGGGCGAAATCACGCCAGCCAGGCGGCTCCGGCGAAATGCCGTTGATCGCATAGGCGTTTTCGAGGACGCGGCGGAACGCTGAGAACTCGGCCAGCCAGTCGGCCTTGCTCCAGCCCTTGCCGTCGAAATGTCCGCAGGCATGACTGCCGATGTCGTGACCTTCGGCGGCCGCGAGCCGGATCTGTTGCAGCCGGTCCGCGACATCCGGCTCCGAGGCGGCGAAGCCGATATTCGATTTGCTGGCACCCTTGCCGGGCGCGACGTACTCGGCGCGCGTTTTCGGCGAGAGCAGGAAGACGCAGGACAGAAAATACGTGAAATGCGCGCCGGTGCGCTTTGCCAGCGCGCGGCTGCGCTCCCATTGCGAGATCTCGCGTGCGCTGTCGAAGGAGATAAGCACGATCTGCTTTGGTTTCGCCGCCATCGGTTTCGGCGGATCGGCAAGCCCCGTGCCAACGGAGCCAAGCCAGGCGAGGCTGAACGCAAGGACGCGGAACGAACGTGGCACTGGCAACCTTTTGGGCAACCTTTGGGGCTGTAGGAAAGCCGTCTATCGCCCAAATGTAGCATCGATGCGTTCCGGCAAGGCCTGTGGGGCACTGGGAGCCTCCGCCGATTTTCCGGCGATCCCCCTTCCATGCCGACGAAATTTCGCTAAAACGCGGGGCTCAAGAAGCGCTCCGTTCCGGGGCCGCAATGGTTTTTGATTGATGTCGGACGACAGTTTTATCCGCGAAGTCAACGAAGAGATTCGTCGCGAGCAGGCGCAGGCGCTGTGGGACCGCTTTGGTCCGGCCCTGCTCGGTGCCGCGATCCTGATCGTGGTGGCGACTGCCGCCTTCGTCGGCTACCGCTACTGGGACGAGACCCGCGCCAACCGGTCGGGCGATGCCTTCTCGCAGGCGCTCAAGCTCGCAAATGACGGCAAGAACGACGAGGCGATCGCCGCTCTCGATCAGCTGGAAAAGGATGGCTATGGCGCCTATCCGCTGCTCGCCCGCATGCGGGCCGCGACCGTCAAGGCCGACAAGGGAGACGTCGACGCCGCCGTCAAGGATTTCGATGCGGTCGCGGCCGACAGCGCCATTCCCGCAGGCATCCGCGACATGGCGCGATTGAGAGCGGCGCTGCTGCTGGTGGATCACGGCTCGTTTGCCGATGTCTCCAGCCGTGTCGAGGCGCTCACCGCCGACACCAATCCGCTGCGCAGCTCGGCGCGTGAGGCGCTCGGCCTTGCCGCCTGGAAGGAAGGCAAGTCGGCGGATGCGCTGAAACTGTTCGACCAGATCGCTTCGGATGACGGCGCCCCGCGCAATGCGCGCCAGCGGGCGCAGTTGATGTCCGAGCTGATCCGCGGGTCGGGCAACGCTTCGTGACCCCGGATGACGTTCAAAGTCGCCATCATCGGCCGGCCTAATGTCGGCAAATCGACTCTTTTCAATCGGCTGGTGGGAAAGAAGCTGGCGCTTGTCGACGACACGCCGGGCGTGACGCGCGATCGTCGCGTCCATGCCGCCAAGCTTTACGATCTTCACTTCGACGTCATCGACACCGCCGGCTTCGAGGATGCGGCTGCCTCGACGCTGCCCGGCCGCATGCGCCAGCAGACCGAGAT
>NZ_RZSR01000841.1:0-2669 GCF_004023265.1 Mesorhizobium sp. M1A.F.Ca.IN.020.06.1.1 | reverse complement strand
CCATGATCATCACGCTGAAGGAGGGTGACGTGACCGTCGCGCTGCGTCCCGATCTCGCGCCGAAGCATGTGGCGCAGATCAAGAAGCTGGTGCGCGAGGGCGCCTATGACAATGTCGCCTTCCACCGCGTCATCGACGGCTTCATGGCCCAGACCGGCGACGTCAAGTTCGGCAACATGAAGAAGGGTTTTAATCCCGAGGCTGTCGGCACGGGCGGATCCGACCTTCCCGGTCTGCCTGCCGAGTTCTCGCAGACCGAGCAATTCACCCGTGGCGTGGTCGGCATGGCCCGCTCACAGGACCCGAACTCGGCCAATTCCCAGTTCTTCATCATGTTCGCGCCCGCGCCGAACCTCGACGGGCAGTACACCATTGTCGGCAAGGTGGAGAGCGGCATGGATCTGGTGGACAAGATCAAGAAGGGCGATGAGGCGGACAACGGCACGGTCAAGGACCCGGACCGCATGATCAAAGTTCGCATCGCTGCCGACAACAAGTAACTACTCGATTTTCAAAAGGATTTTCTGACATGGCTGAGATCAAGGACCGCGAGAACGCGCTCATCATGGAAACGACCAAGGGCGAGGTCGTCATCGAAATGTATCCGGACCTTGCGCCCGGTCACGTCGCGCGTATCAAGGAACTGGCTCGCGAGGGCGCCTATGACGGCGTGGTGTTCCACCGTGTCATCGACGGCTTCATGGCGCAGACCGGCGACGTCAAGTTCGGCAACTCCTCGAAGCCGACCTTCGCTCCGTCGCGCGCCGGCATGGGCGGCTCCGACAAGCCGGACCTCAAGGCCGAATTCTCCAACGCCAATCACGGCCGCGGCACCTGCTCGATGGCGCGGGCGCAGAACCCGAACTCGGCGAACTCGCAGTTCTTCATCTGCTTCGACGATGCCTCCTTCCTCAATCGCCAGTACACGGTCTGGGGCCAGGTTATCGAAGGCATGGAGAATGTCGACAAGATCAAGCGCGGCGAGCCGGTGCAGGATCCCGACAAGATCGTGTCGCTGAAGGTCGCGGCCGACGTCAAGTAAGGCATAGAACGATGATGGGCGCAGTCTGGTCCCTGCTCGGCATCCTGTCCGGCGCCTTCATCGCCATCCAGGCGCCGATCAACTCGCAACTGGCGCGCGGCCTCGGCCTTCCGGTCGCGGCCGCCGCTTTCTCGTTCCTGTCGGGCGCCGTCGTTCTCGGTATCATCGCGGTCGCCGTGGTGAAGCTGCAGGGCCTCTCGCTCGACTGGAAGGCGCCGGCACCCTGGCTGTTCGTCGCCGGCGGCATGCTCGGCGGATTCTACGTCACGCTCTCCACCATTCTCACGCCGCGCATCGGCGCGGCGGCGCTGATGGCCTTCCTGGTCGCCGGCCAACTGATCGCCGGCATGCTGGTCGACCGTGCCGGCTTCCTTGGTGTTGCCGTGCGCGAGGTCTCGCTTGGCCGCGTGGCCGGCGCCGTGCTGCTGCTCGTAGGAGCGCTGCTCATCCGGCTCTACTAATGCGCGTCGATCTTTTCGACTTCGACCTGCCGGAGGAGTGCATTGCGCTGCGCCCGGCGGAGCCGCGCGACAGCGCCAAGCTATTGGTGGTCAAACCGGGCGAAACGCTGCGCGACCGCACCGTCAGCGATCTGCCGTCGCTGCTGAGAGAAGGCGACGTGCTGGTATTCAACGATACCAAGGTCATTCCGGCCCAGCTGAAAGGCATCCGCAAGCGCGGCGAAGCGATGGCGCAGGTCGAGGCCACGCTGCATATGCGGCTCGCGCCGGACCGCTGGCGGGCCTTCATGCGGCCCGGCAAGCGCATCGCCGTCGGCGACCGCATTCATTTCGGCCACGACCAGAATTCCTGCTTTCTCGGCCAGCTCGACGCGACGGTGATCGAGAAAGGCGAGGCGGGCGAGGTGTTGCTCGGCTTCGACCTCTCGGGCGTCTTTCTCGACGAGGCAATGCACGCCGTAGGCCACATCCCATTGCCGCCATACATCGCCTCGAGGCGAGATGACGACGAGCGCGACCGCAGCGACTACCAGACCATCTATGCCAGGGAAGAGGGCGCGGTCGCGGCCCCCACCGCCGGCCTGCATTTCACGCCGGAGCTGTTTGCAGCGCTGGAAGCCAAGGGCATCGAGCGGCGCTTCGTCACGCTGCATGTCGGCGCCGGCACTTTTTTGCCGGTTAAGACCGACGACACCGCCGACCATAAGATGCACGCGGAAACGGGCTTGGTGAGCCAAGAAACGGCAGACGCGCTCAACGCTGCAAGGGCGCGGGGAGGGCGGCTTGTCGCCGTCGGCACGACCTCGCTGCGCCTTCTGGAAAGTGCTGCGCTTGAGGATGGCAGGATCGAGGCCTGGTCCGGGCCGACCGATATCTTCATCACCCCCGGCTACCGCTTCAAGACAGCTGACATGTTGATGACCAATTTCCATCTGCCGCGCTCGACGCTGTTCATGCTGGTCTCGGCCTTCAGCGGACTGGACGCGATGCGTTCGGCCTATGCGCATGCCATCGAGAGCCGCTACAGGTTCTACTCCTACGGGGACTCCAGCCTGCTTTATCGAGCGGAGACGAGCGATGGACGATGATCTAGAGAGAATGGACCGCGAGGCGCTCATCGCGGAAGTGACAAAGCTGCGCGCCGGTATCCGCGCGCAGCTTTGTCA